>CAYQEV010000005.1:24701-44643 GCA_964416745.1 uncultured Woeseia sp. | reverse complement strand
TCTGCAAGAATCTTAAGGTTTTGATGATCATTTTGTGCAACGAAGTATTCAAAAGTACCTACGCGTATATGACTTTTTGCGACTCGGGTGAATATGCCTCCAGGTAAAGTTGTTTCTCTGTAGACATCTTCCCCGCTTGTTACCGCCGCTAAGGCCCTGGTGGTGGGCACATTTAAGGCATGCATCGCTTCACTTAAGATGTATTCTCTTATCACAGGCCCTAGTGCAGAACGCCCGTCACCTTGCCTTGAAAATTTTGTTTTCCCTGAGCCTTTGAGTTGGATATCAAACCGTTGATTTTCTCCATTGATCACCTCTCCTAAAAGGACTGCTCGTCCATCTCCTAATTGATGAACAAAATGACCAAATTGATGTCCCGCGTAGGCTAAAGCGATGGGATTTGATCCATTGGGGATAGAGTTACCGGAAAAGGTTTCTGCAAGTAACTCATTAGATTCTAGATTTTGAATACCGAGAGATTGCCCCAAGGCTTTATTAAAGGTGATTAATCGAGGTTGTTTTACAGATTCTGGATTGACATTCTCATAAAAAATATCTGGAAGCCTCGAGTAGGTGTTATCGAAATTAAAGGCTATTTGTTTAGTTGTCATGCCATCAAAGTATTAAAGTATTTATCCAGTTATTATATTTTCGATTGTAATTATGTATAGCATCTAAGCTTGCAGTCAATATTTATAGTAAACTAAATGAACAAAACATCCTCTTGATAAAACCATGGGAATAATCAGAGAAAAATTAAGCTTTTTTCAATTACCTAGAGAGGATCTTGGTTCATTAATTAAAGCCTTCTTCTTTTTCTACTTTGTGCTTTGTGCTTGGTATTCAATTAGACCCGTAAGAAATGAGATGGCAGTGCAAGCAGGATTAGAAAATCTTCCCGGTCTTTTGTCGATAGTGCTTCTGATTATGTTGATTGCAAACCCTGTTTATTCATGGGTGGTTTCTAATATTGATCGTAATAGAATAGTGATTTACACCTATCTATTTTTTATTTTTAATCTCATTTGCTTTTTCCTTGGATGGATAACATTAGATGATGATGGCAGGGTGTTTATAGCTAAAGCCTTTTATATTTGGTGCAACGTGTTTTCCTTCTTTTTGGTGTCTATTTTCTGGGTTTCGATGATTAATCATTTCACGAGCCAACAAGGAAAGATATATTTTGGAATTATTAGTGCTGGGGGTTCATTAGGGGCATTCAGTGGGTCGTCGATAGCTCGCTATTTTTCAAAGGAGGTGTGCGGCACTGCAACAATGTCGGATTGGGGACCGTTTTCACTAATTCTCATCTCTATCATGGCCTTAATGGTTGCAATAGTTCTTAGCACAAATTTTCCATCAAGAGTTGACGCAGATGACTCTTTGTCAATGGATGATCAAAATGAGAACCCTGGCCTAATTTCAAAATTAATACCACTCAAAGGCACTATGATTGGAAATTTAAGCGTTTATATGATTCTTTGGACTGCGTTAATGACATTTGGATGGATGATAGCACTAGGCATAGTTCAGGATTGGTCAACTGACCCTTGTGAACGAACGGGCTTTTTTGCAAAGATCGAGCAAATTGTGACTCCACTAACCTTGTTTTTTCAATTTTTTCTCACGTCTTTAATTTTTAAGCGACTCAGTGTTGGTATTGTCTTGATGAGCTATGGCCTGATTTTATTCACGGCTCTTCTGTTCTATCAAGCTTACCCAGAAATTATGACTGTCTTGTTTGTTGTTAGTGTCCTTAGAACATTCGAATACGCTTTGTGTAAACCAGCGAGAGAAACTCTATTTACTTATTTAAAAACGCAGCAACGATATAAATCCACGGTCTTTATGGACACATTCTTAGCCAGAGCAGGTGAAGTAATGGGCAGTTGGTTTGCAGCTTCAGGCATGGTTCTTTTAGGCTTGTCGTCTTTAGCAGCAACTTTCTTCACGTTACCGTTTGCAGGGCTTCTGTCCTATACGGGTTATAAGGCCTATCAAGCATCCAAGAAATAGATATAGAAAAAAGTAAAAAAAAACAGAGCCAAGGCTCTGTTCTTCAGTCGAGTCCTTGGGGTGTCTGAAGCGAAATTTTTTCTTCAGCTCCTTGCCCGACATTTCTTTTCGGACTTGGTGGGAATCGGTTCTTTTTTGTTGCTAGCTTATTCTTCTCCGACTCGCTTTCACCCTTGAGGTCTCTTTCTCTTTTTGACTCTTCTTTCTGCGTCTTAAGTCTACTTCTTGATCGGTCTTATAGAGATGGTTAAGATATTACTTTCCATTAAACTTTTTTCAAGCATTTTTGATAGCGGAAAATAAACTTTTTTCTGGATTTGTTTTTATGTCCTATTAACCAACTAATATTAGATTAAGAGATATTTCTAAGTCTATGAAATTCCATTAAATAATAAATGAAATAATAAAAAATATGTCCTATTAGGTATTTTTATTAATATCCAATTAATTCTTATTATTTATTCTACTTTGCGCAAAGTGGTTTATTTCTTTTAATAAATATTTAGCCATTTTCTTTAATAAAATCACTATTAAGTATAAATATCTAAGAAAATCTAGTTTCTATAATCAGTTACAATAAGAGAGCTATGATGGCTATTAATTCAATCGATCTAAATGCAGATTTAGGTGAATTTAGAACTGAAGAAGAATTTAACAATGAAGTTGAACTCCTTCAATTGATCTCTTCATGCAACATTGCAGCAGGAGGCCATATTGGTGATAGATCGAGTATCTCTAGAGTTATTGAGCATGCTAAAAAGCTCAATGTGGCTATAGGCATGCACCCATCTTATCCAGACAAACCAGGCTTTGGCAGAAAACCTATGGTGATCTCAGATAAGAAACTTAAGAACTCTCTGCGTCAACAAATCAATGATTTTATGGGGGTGGCGAGCCAGCACTCAGTAACGGTTGGTCATATCAAATTGCACGGTCAACTTTATAATGACGCATCAAAGAGCAGAAAGTTATGTGAGATGATTCTATCGATCATTAAAGAGTATGACTTAACCCTTAATATTGTTGGTCAATGCAATTCAATGCTTGAAGAGGTGTGCAATGAGCACAATCAACCCTTTATAGCAGAAGCATTTGTTGATCGACGGTACAACCTGGATTTAACATTAGTTCAACGATCACAGGCCAATGCTATGATTAATTCAGTGAATGACCAAGTTCTTCAAGCAAAACAAATTGTCATTGACCGTTCGATTATTATTGATAACCATCCAGTCAACATTAGGGCCGAAACCTTATGTATTCATGGAGATCATCCAGGTGCATTAACCTCATCAAGATTATTAAGATCAGCATTAGAAGCAGAAGGTATTGAGATTAAATACTATGCTTGATCGTGTTGAATTCTCAGTAAATAATTTTGCAGAAGATCTGATACTAATCAAGTGTCCATCGGCTGCCCTTGACCAAAATCCATTAATTTTTTGGCAACTTTCTAAAACCTTACTTGCCTCATTGGCAGACATTGAGGTCATACCTGGGGAAGATTCTTTGATGGTAAAAGTAAATATTTTAAAGAAAACAAGATTACAGCATCTCACGGATCTGAAAAATATATTGAGCGCTTTTCGGCCTGAATTTAATGAAGAATCCAGTGAGTTAATAACCGTACCTATTTGTTATGACGATGAGTTTGCTCTTGATATAAATGACATCTCATTATCTAAAAGGTTATCAAAGGACGAAGTGATTCATGAACATTGTGGAATCGAATACCAGGTCAAAATGATTGGTTTTACACCAGGCTTTATCTATATCGGTGATGTGTCGGATGTGTTGATGCTACCAAGACTAAAGACGCCTCGTGTTTTCGTGCCTTCAGGTTCTGTTGGTTTAGCCAATAAAAGAACTGGAATCTATTCCTTGGGTGGCCCTGGAGGTTGGCCAATTATTGGAAGGACTCCCACTAATTTCTTCGACCCAAAGAAAGAAGATCCATCGTTAATTCAGCCCGGTATGAGACTGAGATTTGAATCAATTACCAAAGAAGAATTTAGCAATATGTTGGGCAATTAATATGCAGGGCCTTGAAGTTATTTCATCAGGATTGATGACCACCGTCCAAGATTTAGGCAGAACAGGTTGGACACAGATCGGGGTGCCTGTGTCTGGAGCAGGAGATCCATTCTCCGCGGCTTTGGCAAACGTTCTTTTAGGCAAAGATATTAATTCGCCGGTCCTTGAATGCACACTCTCTGGACCTAAACTTAAATTGCTGATGAATCAACAGATTGTGGTTACTGGTGCAAGAATGCAACTCAAGGTAAACAATGAGGTTGCTCGTCATGACACAGTCATCGATGTCGAAGCCGGAAGCACTATTGAAATTCAGTCGAGTAAGTCTGGTTGTCGAAGTTATATTGCCTTTTCAGATGATTTAGAGGCAACCAACTTTCTAGGCAGTGTTTCAACCTATGAGCCTGGTAAATTGGGAGGTTTAAACGGAAGAGCCCTAAAGAAAGGGGACATAATTGGCTTGAATAGTCTTGATAAAAATTCAATAAAATCAGGCCAGGGAGTTTCACCACGATTTGATAATTCTTGGCTTATAAGGGTGACTGAAGGTCCTGAGTTCAATCGATTGAGTTCGAATGCAAAAGACAGCATAGAAAACCTTGAATACATAATTAGTAATGATTCTAACCGAATGGGAATTAGACTTGAGGGACCAAGCCTAGCGATCAATGAAAGCGGTGAGATGATCAGTGGACCTGTGTTTACTGGAACCATTCAATGCCCTGAAAAAGGTCTGCCAATTTTATTAGGACCAGATGCACAAACTTTGGGAGGTTACCCTAGAATTCTTCAAGTAGCTAAGGTTGATCGAACCTTGATCGGTCAAATGCGACCTGGGGATCAGTTAACATTTCAGCGGATTAGTGCCGAGGAGGCTGAAAAACTTTGGCTCAACATGGCTTCAAGTTTTCCATTTCTTTCTAAGATATAATGTGATTAAAGTGCGCCTGTAGCTCAGCTGGATAGAGTACCTGGCTTCGAACCAGGTGGTCGGGGGTTCGAATCCCTCCGGGCGCGCCATAGTTTAATAATAAGGAGAAGACAGTGAGTAACGCACACCCTTGGTTAGAAGATATTCCTTGGACAACTAAACCTCTTCCTAGAGAGCAATTAGAAAATAGAATTCAACGTGTATTAACCTTTACAAATCTTGGCATGCTAGGAACCTTAGGCTTAAACGGGCCTATTGTAAGCCCACTTGAATTTTATGCTGATGGACTAAGTGTTTATATTTTTCCACAACCAGGAAGCCCAAAATTAAAAGCCATGGAAAGAGACCCAAGAGTCTCTTTTGCCGTTGCCAATCCTATGGCAGGATGGGTTTGTGCAAATGGAGCTCAGTTGTTTGGTAAAGCCGCTTTATTAGAACCAGGAACTGAAGAATGGGAATACGGCATGACTATATTTAGGTGGGAATCCTCGGCTGCTGAAATTAACACTGGTTTTGATGCTCCCCCACAAGGCAAATTGATGAGACTTGATCCTGATCGAATTGTCTACACTGAACATTTTTTAAGAAAAGACGGATACGGACCAAGACAAATCTGGCGTAGAGATGAGAAAAATGAACAGGCTTCAGATGGACTGACCGAAGCCCAGAAAACCTGAGGTTTTGAGTTTTATATAGTCCTCATTCTCAAAAGGACGTCAGAAAGGATGCTGCATTACCTCCTGTGGTTTCACCTTTTCGAGCAGCGATTAAATAGTCTCTACCGGTGGGCTGATTATCGTCATGATTACCATAAATTCTTATTACACGATTTTTATGAAAAATCTTTAATTGAGATAAAAACGGTATGATATTTTCCGGGCTCTCACCAAATAACTCCCGATGCTTTTTAGGCAGACGATACCATGGGACGGTCATATTATTATGATGAGCATTATGAAAACCAAAATTCAAGGTGAGCCAGTTGATTGCTTCTATATCAAAGGAATGCGGGTTACTAAATGTGTGTTCCTGTTCCCATTCATATTGACCTTTTCTGGGTGCTTTCTCACGGGTAAACAGGGTTAAATTATACGGATAATCATGCTGAAGAGAGTCCATAAAACGCAAAACAGTTATTAATAGAATATAAGAAAAAATATACAACACACCAACTTTCGGAAACAACAACATGAGTGTCAAAAATAAAGAAAATCGTATGATAATGACCGCAGTATTTCTTGAACGTTGGGGTTTTCTTTGAGGAATAATAAATGAAGAAAACATCATAATAAAATGCATAATAAATTCATGAGCAGGGATATAGAACCATTCCAACATTTTAGTTAATTTAAACACAGCAGGGTTCTTTTCAAAAAAGGCTTCATAGTCGAACCACACCACATCATCATTATCAACATGATGCCTAAAGTGTTTGTATTGGATATCTTCATAAGTTCCATAAGAAGAACCACAAATCCAACTTAAGAAACGACCAAGATAGGTGTTAAATCTAATTTTTTTAAACACTAAATTATGGGAACACTCATGAACTAAATAAGCTGCTATGATCATTGCATGACCTAACAGCAGAGTCGCAAGGGCGTTAATAATAACACTGCTATTGAATAGACCTACAAACCCTATGACATAGGCGATGATTGCATAGAAGATCGCCCCTCCGTTATAAATAATGCCTTCTGGCTCTTTAAAAATCTTTTCCATCATCTCTATTATGAAAAAAAATCCATGAAATAGGAAAATTATTATCTATTTACTAGTTTTTATTATTATCGGTTATTTGGTTTTCGTCTACATTAACAAACTGGAAGTAAATACCTAATACAATTGCAACCAAGCCCCCATAGTAAAAAGGGTATGTTGGATCAATATTGTATAGCACGGTTCCAATTGGCGGCCCGAAGATCATGCCAACAACTGGTGCTGCTGATAAGAAACCTGCCACTTCTCCTTGTTCAGAAGAATCAACACTTAGAGTTGCGGCAGAATTTAACCCCGGCGTGATCATACTAAACGCCACACCAATGCCAGCGAAGGCAAGATAGAACTGGGCTAGATTGCTAACAAAACTTATTGATATCAAGACCATGCCAAAAATAAGAAAACATATCCTGAGAAGTGTTGTGGGTTTTAAATGAATGATTTGTAAAACCACGGCTTGCATAAAAGTAGTCGTGAGTGCCATTGATAACAGGGAGATACTGGTGGCTTTAATAATCTCACTCTGGCTGATTACACCTAACTGATCTTCAATAAAAAATGCAGCAATAACTTGTGTTGAGGTGAAGACTAAAAAGGCAATGGCCCACCCAATGAGATAAGGGAATATTCTATTATCATAGAATTTAAGTGTGCTTTTATTGGCAGGGGTAGGTTCAATGTTTGTTTGTTTTAAATATTTCATTGCGAGAAGACCGCCAATGACTGCTATCACTGCTCCAAAATACATTGGGAATAGTGGATGTATAAATGCAAAACCACCACCAATAACTGGCCCTATCATTGTGCCAATCCCAGATGCCATGCCAATTAATGCCATACCCTGGGCTCTTTTTGAGGCTTCAGTGGTGTCTGACATATAAGCAACCGCTGCCGGCTGAATGCCTCCAATTAAGGCCCCATAGAAGATTCTTATCAGAAAGAGCATTATAAATAAATACACCGGTTCAAGCAGCTTCCAAATCCCGATTTGAATACCAAAGGCAAAGATCGTATAGGCTATGGCGTATGAAAATAGACCAATAATAAAGACCCTTTTTCGGCCTACAATTTGACTACGTTTGCCCCAGTAATATGATGAGAAAACAAGGGCAACATTGGAAACAGCTATGAGAATGCCGAATTGATTTGTTGATAGACCTATGCTTCTAGAAAGTGGTGCAAAAATTACATAGAGGAGGGAAAACCCTGTTCCGTAAATCACCAAGCCCAGAATCAATATGATTTTATCGAGACTTAATTTATTCTCGGAAGTCACTTTTTTTGTTTGTCTTGCATAGCATCCAGTTGTTCTTGGGTGGCCGGCTTTTGATATTGTTCCTTCCATTCGGCATAGTTCATCCCATATATTTTTGCCCGTGCGGCCTCTTGATCAATGGAGTGACCTAATGCTGAAGCTTCCTCAACGTACCATTTGCTTAAGCAATTACGACAGAAACCAGCAAGGTTCATTAGATCTATATTTTGAAGATCTGTTTCTTTTCTAAGATGATCCACCAATCTTCTGAAGATGGCGGCTTCGATTTCTGTGTCTTTAGTCATTATAGCTTAATGATTTTGGATGATATCTAAACACAATATCCTTTAGAATAGTATTATATTCTTCCTAAATAATATGACTAGAATTATGAATGATTCACTGCGACCTTTATCTGGAATAAAAGTTATAGAAATGACCCATATGGTTATGGGGCCAGCCGTCGGAGCTATTCTAGGAGATTTGGGTGCTGATGTTATAAAAATTGAACCGCTGACGGGGGATAAGACCAGAAAATTAAAAGCCTCAGGTTCAGGCTTTTTCTTAACTTATAATCGCAATAAAAGAAGCATAGCCTTGGATGTGAAAACACCTGAAGGACAAGACATTGTTCAAAAACTACTGGCCGGTGCTGATGTGTTTATCGAGAATTTCAGACCGGGCGCCATGGATAAATTGGGATTCAGTTACTCCGAGTTAGAAAAAACCAACCCCGGATTAATTTATTGTTCTGCTAAAGGGTTTCTAAATGGGCCTTATCAACATCGGACTGCTCTCGATGAGGTGGCTCAAATGATGGGAGGCCTGGCCTATATGACCGGCCCTCCAGGCAGACCACTAAGAGCAGGTTCTTCAGTCATTGACATTATGGGGGGAATGTATGGCGTGGTTGCAATTTTGGCAGCATTAGAGGAACGTCATCGTACAAAAAAGGGACAGAAAGTTACCAGCGCCTTATTTGAGAATGTTGTGTATTTGATGGGGCAGCATATGGCACAAACTGCCACCACTGGTTCAGCGCCTCCACCGATGTCGGTTCGAGTGTCTACCTGGGCTGTCTATGATATTTTTGAAACCAAGGGTGATGATCAAATATTTGTTGGAGTTGTAAGTGATACCCAATGGAAGGTATTTTGTGAGGCCTTTGAACTAACTGATTTTATCTCTGACAAAGACATGGAGATTAATAGTGGAAGAGTTGAAAAAAGAGACGTGATTATTCCTATACTACAAAAACTATTTAAAACCTATACCAAAGTTGAGTTAATGGAAAAACTTGAAAAAACTGGACTACCTTTTGCCCCAATCAACACACCAGAAGATTTATTTGATGATCCACATTTAAACTCATCGGGTGGGTTATTAAATATAGATATTCCAGAAGGGGGATCCACCAAGCTGCCAGCAATGCCTATCGAGATGAATGATCGTCGATTCGGTGTGCATCATCAAGTTCCCAAGGTTGGCGAACACTCACACGAAGTTCTAAGAGAGTTAGGCTTTGATGAATTAGAAATTGAGAGTTTTTATAAGAACAAAATTCTCTCTTAGTCTGTGTCTAAGATCGTGGGTTGTTCTCGGAAATAATTTAGTGACTTAAAGCCTGCAAAAATACCTATTAGCCCCACCACTAAAGAAACAATTGATATTGAGTAAGTAATTAAGCTTTCATCTTTAAACACAAAATCAGTAATTAAAGCCACGCTGGTTGGCCCTAATGTATAGCCTGTCAAGCTAATGACAAAGAAATAAACAGCAGTAACTTGTCCCCTAATTTGGTTGGGCGTGATATTGATCATTGCCACTGGCGCCAGTGCTGTTTGTCCAGCGGCCACTATAATTTGTGGCATAAACATCAGTGTTGCTGTCTGATAGCTTGGCATTAATGGCACCAATGTCGCCGCTATAGTCATAATAATCATACTGTATGCAAATAAGAGCACATGAGAGCTGTTATTGTATTTTTTATACAGTTTATCTCCCAGCCAGCCACTCATAGTGGCTCCAAATGGACCGCCCAATAGAAAAGCAAACCCTAGCCACAGTGTGATGGTGGGAATGGACACATCATATGCACGTATGTACATTGTTGGCAACCAGGAAAGGAATGCATAACCAATCAAGACGGAGCAAGCCATCGATAAGAAAAGCCATCCATAAGCTTCTTTTCTTTCATATATGAATCGGACGGTTTCCTTAATGGAGATTTCTTCACTTGTTTCACCGCTTTTATTCAAGACCTTCATTTTACCTTTCCTTGAAGGTTCTTTGACTGTGGTCATCAATAAAGCCACAAGTAAACCGGGTATACCAATGAATATAAACAGCGCCTGCCATTCATAGATCTGGCCAACTATAGGAAGAACAATAGGTGGAAAATCAGCAAAATAAGCAACAATTTGTCCTCCCAGGATTAGTGCGATCCCTGATCCTACTGAGACGCCCATATTAAAAAAGCCCATCGCCGTTCCTCTTTTTTCCTTAGGAAAGTAATCGCTAATCATTGATAAGGCGCTTGGGCTTAGGGTTGCTTCACCTACGCCAACCCCAACTCTAGTAATAAACAGTTGTAGATACGTTTTAATAATTCCCGTAGCAGCAGTCATCAAACACCAAAAGGTTATCCCAATTCCAATAATTGTTTTTCTACTCTTTTTATCAGCAAGCCTTCCTATCGGAATTCCCATGGTGGTGTAAAAAAGAGCAAACGCGAACCCCAGAATGATACTCATTTGACTGTCAGTTAATTCAAGGTCAGTTTTTATCTCGGTGACTACTAAAGACAGTAATTGTCTATCAAGAAAAGACAGCACATAAGCAAGTGTCAATATTACAACTCCATACCAAGCTTGAGATTGCGAAGGGTACGAGTTTACTTCATTTCTATCAGGTGTCATTTGAACCTGATTATTCTTCTAGGGCTGGAGCGGGTGTTTGTTCTCTTGAGTAATATTCTAGACTTGAGATACTTGGACCATAATCTTCTGTAGGAGCAGACAGCATTCCAGGATACCTTTCTTCAGAAAATTCCCTAATATGTTCAGGAATAATCTCAATATTGTCAGATTTTAGCATGGTGCTCATGTAGAGGCAGTGACCGGGTGTTTGCCCCATCAACATCCAAGGTAGCCAAGGCGTTATTCTGTTCCAAGTGCCCATATAGTTAACTGAGGTTAATTCTGGATTTTCTAAGTCTTTTGCAGAAACAAAATAGCGCATCATTTCTGATACTTGAGCCATTTTGCCTGACGATTCTCTTACCCATTTATCAGGTTGTAATGCATTTGGATAATACAAGTGCATGTCAGTATTTAAAGTAATAACATCACCCGATCGTTTCCAAGGAAATAACAAAGGAATCTTTCTTGGTTCTCCTTTTTCTCCTCCTCCAAAGTCTTCAGGTGCGAGTATTAGCCATTCTGATATTGTGTAGTTAAAAGGGTCGTTCGCCACATGAACAACTTTTACCTTTTCGTCGGTCCAGGGATTGGTCCACTCGTCTATCATTTGTCCTGTTCTTGGATCGGTATAGAAGATAACCTCTTTATTTAATCGTCTGATGCTGCCGTCTTCTGCTGCCGGCATTAAACGAGTGCATAAGAAAGTCTCAAACCCACACAGTTGTTTAACAGCTTCACCTGGTCTTACGCCTAATATTTGTCCAGTCGTGTAGCAAATTGATTCCTTTTCTGAATCTAGATCAGCTTGGATTCTAGCCCAAGCATCACGATTCCAGGTGTTGGATTGGAAATTGATTTCAGTCTCAAATTTTATCCCCATTTTAGTCTCCTTATTATTGTGTTTCTCTGATCAAATAGTTAATTATCAATTGTCTAGTCTCAGGGTCTTTAATACCCTCGACTCTCATCCTGTTTGCCGGAATATAGTTCTCAGGATCTGATATGAAAGCATCGATTGTTTCTGGTGTCCAGATCAATCCATTATTACGCATTTCTATTAATGCCGATGAATAGGTAAAATTTTCACCCACCGCAGCTGGTTTACCAAGAATCCTATACAAACTAGGCGCCATTCTATCTCGGTCATTCTCTCTGATGGAGTGACAGAACCTACATTTCCCGCCTTCCCAACTATCAAATGCTTCCTTTTCGAGTAACATTTCTTCTTCGGTTGCTTGATCAGAATACAAATCATAGTAGTCAGGAAGATCTAAGCCCTTGACTAAACTCTCAATCTTGTCTTCAGATAGATTAACTTTCGTGGAAACAGGGAAGGCTCCAAAGATTAAATAAGGTAAATAACACGCTATAGCAAATAAAATCACTACCAATAACCAGTGTGTTGCTCTTGCATTAATAAAGTAGTTTCTCATCAGTGTTAGGCAAAAATATTGATACTGATAACTCTGTATCTAAGCAAATGATAGATTCTAAATAACAGAATGAAGAAGATCAGGATGAGATAAAAGAAGGCAAAAACACTGTGCAAATACCCAGAGGTTACCCAAAGAGAATGATTAACTGAGTCGGTGCCTGGTAGAAACTGAATTAACCCATCAGACCACGCTGTAAAAATACCAGATAACCCTTGTGCAATAAAAGATACATAGAGCATGAATTGCAATATATGAATTTGAGTATAGGCATGATCAGGTAGTAATCGATGAGTATTTTGAGGAGGAAAATACAGCCATAGATACACCCGAATGAAACTAAAGACAAGTAATAGTGAGCCCACAACCAAATGGAAACTCCTTAAGATTTGACGTTCTGATGACTCAGTGGGTACCCTGGGAGTCTCCATCATATTAAAGAACACTATCACAAACAGAATCAAGACCAACCAACTGGTTAGAGATGTTAAACGTTGTCTAAATTGATTATCCATATGCAATCCTAGACCTTATTTATAAAGCCTTTAAATTTATTTGCAATGGAATCAGTGTCTAAATCCAATTCTAAATTCTTACCCAGAATTACTTGCATTTGTGAGTTCGGATTAATTTCTTTTGCACGGCTGAAAAAGGGGTACATCACATCGTCTTTTGCACACATTATCAAGCAAGGTTGTTGTATTTTTTTATAAGCATCAATGTCAGAGTATTCCCAAACTGCATGATGGATTTGTTCTGCAGAATGATGTGCTCTCAACGCATCCAAAGTTTCTCTTTGTCTAAGATTTAAATCATTTTTTGCGCCAAGGATTTCACCCGCTAGATGCCAAGCTTTTTTAAGGTGTGAGCCATCCTTGGTTGGGCTCCAATTAGCACTAATATTTTTTCTCATTTCAGCTTTTTCCTCTGCAGTTGCCAGAAAAGGACCCACAAGAGTTAATGATTTGACTGATTGTTCTTCCATCAGCGAGATTTGCATGGCTATTGACGCTCCAGTGTGATGACCAAATAAATGATAATGATTAATTTCAAGAGAATTAATGGCCTCAACTAACCAAGCTGAATAGTCCTTAATCATAGGTTTATCTATGGGATTAAAGCTTTGGCCGAAACCGGGTGTGTCAATGGCCACTGCATTCATTCCTTCCAACAAATGCATTAACTTTTCAAACATTAATGAAGAACTGGGTGTTTGATGTAAAAAGACAATCGGAGTGCCTTGCCCTTCAATGTATCTATAATGGCATTGCCCACCTGATGTGTCGACGTAACCTTTTCTTATCATTAAAGCGTCTCTTTGTTGCCACCGAAGTAGTCACCTGGGGATTTAATCCTAACAAAAATGGCACCACATAAGATTACTGCGTGAGTACAGCAAATAAGCAGGAACGGCCCTTTGGGACCAAAAGTGTCAAATAATAAACCACCTACTGAAGTTGCAACCAGTATTCCACAAGCGCCAAAGAATGCACTGACACCAATAACACTTCCTCTTTCTCTTACCGGAGCCTCTTGACCAATTAGGCTAGCCGTAGCGATCACTGTCCCAATGGCACTGGCAGAGATGAGTATAAAAATTGGTAAATAAGAATAATTCAATGGTGTATCAACAAAAACTATTAGCCCATAAGCTATGACTCCAAGTGCCATTGCAATTACCATTGCCGTTACTCTATTGATTCGATCAATAATTGATCCAAAAAGAAAAGCCCACACAATACTCAAAAGATTTGTGATCACAATCACAGGCACGACTTGTTTAAATGCTTCACCCGTTGTAATTCCTAAATCAATCGCACTGGTTGCTGCCCATAACGAAATAAAAATCCCATTCACTGAAACATCAGCACGAGCCAAAAGAGTTGCTGCAAAAGCCAGAGAAATCCTAGGGTTCTTCATGGATTTTATCCCTGTGGCCATTAGATGTTTAAAGCCTGGTTTTTCTTTTTGATTTTCTGGTGTACCTCCTTTTAGTCCAACTGCAAATATCAGGCCAGATAGAAACGCAAGACCTGCAACAAATAACATCGTAAAACGGCCAGCAGTTATAGGGTCATAGCCCATATTAGTGAACACAGTTGGCAGTCTTCCTAGAAACGCAGCAAAGATAGCTACCCCCAGCGCATTGAGAACTGAATGAAGACTTACAAATTTTCCTCTTGATTGTTCAGTGGGGTAATCATTTACAATAATAGCCAATACTGAGGAGAGTGCAGCAGCACCTACAGCAAAAATGGATCTGTAGATGTATAACTCGTTCATATTTGTTGCATACGGGAATAATGCAAAGCCTATTGCCACGACCATTGTTCCAAAAACCATTACTGGTCTTCGACCAATACGATCAGATAAAACACCAAAGAAAGACACCAAAATTATGGCGATAATTTCTTGCATAAAAGCAAGGCTTCCACTAATGGTCCCTTGTTCAGATCTTGGTATTTCCAGAACTACGCTGAGTATGTATGGCTGAATGAAATTTAATCCAGCCAGAATACCAATACAAATGATGCAAGCATAAAGGTAAGTGACAGCGTTAAATCTAGATATGCCTTCGGACAATTTTATCGGACCAATTCTTGCTTGCACGATGCCTCCTTGACTGAGTTTTTAATTATATTGTAAGTCTGACCAAAAAAATTATGGATCACAAGTAACTAAATGTAACCTTTTTAATCTATTTTTTTAGATTAATTTCGAAATTTTAGAAGCCCAATTAACAGAATTATGATCTAGTGTAAAATAACTGATGTTTTCCAGTTTCTGTTCAATATTCATGTATACCTTTTCCAATGGATGAGAGGATCGTCCACAAATAATAATTGGAAGTTCTATTTCAGATAAGCTATCCCTAATAGGGTATTGAAGGAGATCTGAGGTTGTTTCTCGCCATGACAAATCAGACCTAATTAATTCTGTTACCTCAATATCTAATTGTTTTTCATCCAGATTAGGGCTGCCCTCTATAATTCCTGAAATTGAGCGGTTATACCATGGCCAAAAGAGTTTAGAATCTCTGACCATATGCCAGTATTGTTGTAGGTGTCCACCCGACCATTCTGGTTTGATTTCAGGTAAACCGAGTTCAATAAAATTGCTTATTTGCTTTTCAGAAAGAATCCAAGGCTCGATGAGGATAATTTTATTCAATGAACCTGTGATCATTTTAGCCGTGTGCATCACCGAAGAACAAGACGCTTGCATGCCCAGTATAGTTAATTGATTTAAACCATTCTTTTGTACAATTTCAGAAATAACATCAGTGTGCGTATTAAGGGGGTTTTTTTGAATGGGTTCTTTTGAGGATTCACCATGACCAGGTAAATCAATTGATACGATAGGTATGTCTTTATCAATAGATTCAGTCAGAAAACGAATCGTCTTAGAAGAACCGCCAGGCGGATGAATACAAAGTAACGGTTGAGAAGTTGTTTTAGAGTTCTTCTCAATTTTTATATCACCATGCATTGAATGAAAAATTGTTTTTGTAAAAGCATCGTCTTCCCTGGTGTCTGTCTCGAGTTTAAATGAGCTGTCCGCAGGATGGTTTAAGAGTATTTCTCTTGCTTTTTCTAAAGCCTCTTCATGAGTTTTAGAGGGATGGATGCGGACAGAATCTGAGGGTGTGAGTTGATCTAAACATTTGCATAATGGGTCCGATTCACCGGCTGTAATCAGAGCAGGCACAGTTAACTCAGGGACAAACTGTTCTAATCTATATTCAAACGCGGCACCGTATGCTTGCCTATACGCGTCTCCCGCACGCATCACTTCCACGGCATTTTCTTGGAGCACTTCTGGTGACGATATATCAAATTGTATTCTTGACTCTTCTGTCCTTTGATGCCAGGGGAAGAAAATCAACTGTTCTCTCATTCTTGACCACAACCAAGCGAGATGGCTTCCGTCCCATTTAGGGTGATAGGCTGGCAAATAATTGTCTCTTATATTCTTAAGCTCATCATCACTGAGCACTAATACCCCATTACATGCCATTGCTTTGACTCGATTAGGGTAAGAGTATCCAATAGCAATTGAGATAATGGCACCTGTATGGAATCCATATAGACCAAATTTGTTAATCCCTAGAGCATCAGCAAGCTCGATAGTTGCTTGAGCAATTTTTTCTATGGTTACTTCATCTGTATTTAAAGGGTCGGAATCTCCATAGCCAGGGGTGTCTGGTGCAATAATAGTAAAGTCATTAGCCCATTGTTCAATCAACGGTCTATATTCATCTGCCGATTTTGGTGATTGATGAAGGAGAAATATTAACGGACCAGAGCCACAGGTCAGATACCTAACTTGTCTAATGCCCCAATGGCTTTTGATTGTGCAATATTCAGTTTTTATCTTATTCATAGACGCCAATTAATTGTAACTAAGGAATTAAATTATTCTGCATGGATTTTACTTTTAAGATGGTTTTTCAATGATTATTGTTATCTTTTTTTGATTTTATGAAGTTATAATAACCAACTAATTTTAACAATATATAAAAGTTATGGCTAATAGATTGGAAGGTAAAGTCGCTCTTATAACTGGTGGAGCTTCTGGGTTTGGCAAGAAAACGGCAGAAATGTTTAAGGCCGAAGGAGCAGTGGTTTATATCTCAGATATTAACCAACAGGGTGGCGAAAGTGTGGCAGAGGAATTTGGTCTAAATTTTTTACACCACGATGTCACGATCACAGCAGACTGGGAAAAAGTGATAGATCATATCAAGGGCACTGAAGGAAAATTAAATATACTAGTGAATAATGCTGGCATTGGTTTCATGGCAGATATTGAGGCAACAACTATTGAAGAATGGGATTTGGTTCATAAAGTTGATTTGGATTCTGTGTTTTATGGTTGTAAATATGCAATACCGCTTATGAGAGATTCTGGGAATGGCTCTATAGTCAACGTTTCTTCTATATCTGGAATAGTCGCAGGCCATAATTTTGCTGCCTATAACAGCGCTAAAGCAGCAGTCAGGCATCTTTCAAAATCTGTGGCCTTACACTGTGCGAGAACAACTAACTTAGTGAGATGTAATAGTATCCACCCAGTGTTTGCTAAAACTGAAATGATGAAATCATTTTTTGCAAACCCTAGTGATGACTTAGTCCAAAAACTAGAAAGACAAATCCCGGCAAGAAGCTTAGCTGATGTCGAAGATGTTGCTAATGCAATCTTATTTCTTGCATCCGATGAGTCAAAATTAATTACTGGAAGTGAGTTAGTTATTGATGGGGGCTTATCCGCCCAATAAAGTCCTCTTTGCAGAGTTTTTTATTTTCCTTTCATCAATGGAATAGGGTCTAGTACCCAGTTTTTTTCAGTTTTTCTGTCAGGACAAGGAATCGAAAAGGCGGTTTCATGTTGCCTATCTTCTAGTTCTTTTATGTCTATTTTATAGCCCTTATTTTTGAAGTCTTCCAGGGTGCTTCGATATTTTCCAATAATAAGGTCTGCTGGCACCATTGTTTCTTTTGTTGACACAGGTGGCGTTACTGAGGGCCTCAGATCGGTCATCACAGCAATGTCCTCATTTGCAATAATCATGTTTCTTTCCATGACCATTGCATCCATGTTTTCGTCCATTAGCCAGTTTCGCATATTGACAAAGAAGATTTTCGTCTGAAATTGATTGATGGGTTGTTCAAAGAAATATTGATGGAACCAATTGATATCTTGCTTAGTGTGAATCTGAGTAATCAGTGTATTGGGACCATGGTATCCACCAAAAACAGTTAAGTCTCCTGATTCTTGTCTTGCTTCATCCCCATAGACCTCTTTGTCTAAGGGAGGTGCATCAAATAGTTGAGCGAAATTTGCCCCCCAGTCAGTATCTGTTATTTGTGTTGGGTTAACTTTATAGTCATTCTTTGTGCCCTCAAATCCATGGGTTGGGTGGATAAATTCATTATGGGCAGGATCTAGTCCATTCTCAATGGATCGCTCATAATTATAGTTTATATCTATCGTTATGGTTTTATTTGCTCGCCAACCCTCTGCTGAGTATTCTTCAATTTCATAAAGAGGAGGACGATCTTTTTCTGATAGATCTCCTAGAAAAGCAAAAACAATATCGTATTTCTCTTCAACAGGGTAGCTATCAACTTTAGCCCTTGCTGGAATTTTACTGCCAGGACCTAAAGAGGGTATCTGTGTACATTTCCCTGATCCATTGTATCGCCAGCCATGATATGGACAAGCAATGGTGTTGTCTTCTTGATGACAAAGACCGCCTGCAAGAGATCCACCACGATGAACACACACATTGCTTAAACAGTGAGCGTCTCCATTGCTGTCTCTAAAGGCAACAAAGTCAAGACCAAGAATAGTGACCTTTAGAGGCTTATCTTGAAGTTCGTCACTTAAACAAACGGGATACCAGAAATTAATATACATACTTTTTATCGTCCTTTAATTTAGATTATATGTCTATAAAGTTTCTTATTAAAACCTAATTTCGTAACGAAATGTAACTGATCTAAAAAGTAGTTTTTATTTTAGGGCTTGATTATTGGAATAGGGTCTACCACCCAGCCTTTGCTTTTTCTTCGACCTGGGCTGGGTATAGCATAAGCTCGACTCATTTTAGTTCGGCTCACTTCATCAATATTAATTCTCCAACCGTTTTGTTGCCATTCATCAAGCAACTCTCTGTATCGTTTTATTGGGCGATCCATGGTTACAAAGAATTCATTTTTTATAGTTTCCGGGGTTAATCTCGGGTGTAGATTTATTAGAACGTCACGATCTTGGAAGGCCACAACTTGATTGCGTTCCATCACTCTCTCATCATGCTCTGGCTCAATTAGAAAATTCCTGGTGTTAACCAAGAACAAATTGGTATGTGTTTCATCAATGGGTGTTTCATACATGTACTGATGAATAAAGATATCTGGGGTTGGATGAATATACGTCCATAGCATTGATATTCCATGATGCCCGGTGCCAGCCTCAATCACAGCATTTTTATCTCTTCCTGAAGCCTCTCTCATTGTTTTTTCCTTCAGTGGAGGGGCATACATTTGATTAAAGAACCCAGTCCCCCATTTTGTGTTTTTGACATTAATTGGAGGGGATTTGTAGTCATCATCTTCACCTGAAAAGCCATGAGTAGGGTGCACAAACTCATTGTGTGCTCCGTCAATCCCATTTTCTATGGAGCGCTTATAATCAATATCAAATTGAAAATATTGGGTTGTGGTTCTCCAGCCTTCTTGTTCATATTCTTTGACTTTCATAATTGGGCATCGTTCCTTTTCAGGTAAATCACCAAGAAAACAGAAGACTAGCCCATACAACTCTTTTGTTGGATAAGAGTCTACTTTGACTCGAGAGGGAATTTTCTTACCTTTGCCCAATGATGGAATTTTCTGACATTTACCTTTCCCATTAAATTGCCAACCATGGTAAGGGCATTGAATACAGTCCTTAACAATTTTACCGCCTGCTAGAGAGCCGCCGCGATGAACACAAACATCACTTAAACAATGAACCTTGCCTTTGGTATCCCTAAACAGAACAAAATTTTGTCCCAGCATTTTTTTCTTAACTGGTGATTCAGTGATGTTTTGGCTCTGATCTGCCACATACCAGAAATTAATATACATTA
>CAYQEV010000005.1:0-24601 GCA_964416745.1 uncultured Woeseia sp. | reverse complement strand
GATTCAGTGATGTTTTGGCTCTGATCTGCCACATACCAGAAATTAATATACATTAAAATACTCTTCTTAGGGACGCCATCACTAAACTATAACATTCCCTGGATCATAATGAAAAAGCCCCAATTCTTCTTCATTCTTGTGATCTTCTTTTGAATATTTATCGGGATCACTGCCTGTGAATCTTTGCCCGGCTTTTTTAGAATGTTCAGTTACAAAATGTGCTCGCTCTATTCTTGAGGACTCGTATCTAGAAATTATTTCTTGGGTGCTGGAAGCACTTGAGATAATCCTTCCAAGAACCACGCCATCCTCTATTGCTTGACTGGCGCCTTGACCCATAAAGGGTTCAATTGGATGAGCAGCATCACCTAAAAGCGTTATTTTTTCTGTCGACCATTTGAAGACCGGCTCTCTTGTGAAGATACCCCACTTAAACAATTCATCTGGCGGTGTAGCTGAGATAATATTTTTAACCTGTTGGTTATAATCTGAAAAAATATCGAGAACAATATCAACTTCAGATGGAATGGACCAGCCTTCTTCTGCCCATTCGTCGGTTGCAAGAAAGGCCACATAGTTATACAACTCGGCATTACGGACCAGATATCTTGCAAATACCCTACCTGGGGCGATGAAAGCTGATGATCCACATTCATCAAAATCACTCTCACTTAGATCTTTGGTTGGGACCAGGCCCCGCCAAGCCACGTAGCCAGCAAATTTTGGGTCATCGTCACCAATTATTATTTTTCTAACCACTGATCGATTACCGTCAGCTCCAATCACAAAATCAAACTCATAAATCTGACCGTTACTGAAAATTAACTCTACAGTGTCAGCTTTCTCTTTAAGATCAGTGAGTTGATGATTCACATATATTGAATCAGCATGATTTAACGAAAACTTATCAATTAATACATTATGAACATCTGCTCTATGGGCTTGGAACTGATAGGCACCGTATTTTTCTAACATTTTTTCACCACGTTCAAGCGGTACGATCATGTCCCCTGTTTTAAAATGCCTTACACCTTGTTGTGTGTGGGCCATACCCACTTGTTTCATTTCTTCGTCTAAACCAAGATGGATTAGTCCTTTGGTTGCATTTGGTGTAATGGTTATTCCAGCTCCCACTTCACTCAATTCAGGAGCCTGTTCAAAAACACTGACTTGCATGCCTTTTTGAGCTAAGGTCAAAGCAGCAGTCATGCCACCAATGCCAGCACCTATAATTGCTATTCTTATTTCTTTCAAATTATGCACCTAAGGACTATTTAATTGAATGATATTACTATTTAGAATCTTCTATTTCCATCGTTACAAAAAGTTACAGTGATATTAGCTGTTAAATAGCGTGTTTATTATTGTTTTTCATCTTTTATAAGTCATAATGGCTGAAATTTGAGTTTTATTGGGGAGTAAATGACTCAGTCAATGTATATTTTTCCTGGCCAGGGATCACAGTATAAAGGTATTGGTAAAGATTTATACGAAAGCTATGAGTCTGCGAGAAACATTTATCATCAAGCCAGTGAATGCTTAGACTACGATCTAGTTGAATTGTCTTTCAGTGATCAAAAAGAGCAAATTAGCCTTACACGCTACACACAGCCTGTGCTGTTTACTCATCAAATAGCATGTTTAGAAGTTTTCAATGACTTGACAGACAATAGATACACACCTGATTTGTTAGCCGGACACAGTTTAGGTGAATACACAGCGTTAGTGGCAGCAGGAAGTATTAGCTTTGAAGTTGGACTTGAACTTGTCAATAAAAGGGGTGAATTGATGGGTGATTTTGGGTCAGGATCAATGCTAGCTTTACCTTTTAATCAAGTCGAAAGTGCCTCATTTGCTGAACATTTTGGATGTCAGGTGGCCACCATCAACATACAACAACAAACAGTGGTCGGTGGCACTGAATTCAATATTGATCAATTACAAGAACATATCTCGACACTTCATCCTAAAAAAAGAACAGTTAAACTTGATACAGAAGGCGCATTCCATACTGATTTAATGAAAGACGCAGCAGATGAATTTAAAACAACACTTGACCAGACTAATTTTGGATCACTGGATACACCCGTACTGTCTAATTTTTCAGCTGATGTTCATCAACAAGACGGCAGCTCGACTGCGGATCTTCTGTATCAGCAATTATATAAACCAGTTAATTGGTTAGGCTGCATGCAAACCTCATTGAGTCATCAAATTGACACCATTATTGAATTTGGTGGAGGCATAGGTAAAGGCGAAACGCCAGAGGAGAAGAGGCCAAATTTAGAAGCAATCACGAAGAAAGTTTTCAGAAGTTTTGAGCGTGAGATAAATTATTACTCCTCAATTAATACATCCACTTTGACTACAACAACGAAATCCTTAATTGATTAATGAAAAAAATTAAAACACTCTTTTTTTTAATATTACTTGGCACGACTTTGCCAGTATTTTCACAAATTACTATTGATGGGGTGTTAGATGAGAAAGAGTGGCAGGAAGCTCAAACCGTAGAAGAATTTTTTGTGGTTGACCCCTTTAGTCTAGAAACACCATCATTGAAAACCAAAGCATTAGTTTATTCAAATGAGGAAGGTCTATACATAGGCTTTATTAACGCTCAAGACATTGATAGCAGAGACAGAAGAACTCATCGAAGAGATGATCTAAATCATGATTCTGATCGAAATGTCATTGTGGTTGATTTTGATAATAAGGCCAACACAGGGTATATGCTGGGAGTCTCACTGAGTGATGCCTTAATCGATTTTACCATCACTAACGAGAATAATACTGATGGAGATTGGAATGGTGAATGGTTTGCTAAGACCTCAGAGTCTGAAGAGAATTGGTATTCTGAATTCTTTGTTCCTTGGACAATGGTGCCGATGAATGAGCAAAAGGGAGAAAAAAGAACCATAGGATTGGGAGTTAGCAGGCAAGTTAGGTACACAGCAAATTGGTTTGCCTCTTCAAAAGCTACCATTAGCAGACAGAAGTTTTTATCTAAATTACCGAAGATTCAGGTTTTTAAGTCCAATCCAACGCGATTAGACTTCTTACCGTATGCGGTTGCTAACACTGATTTTATTGATGACGATTCCTCTTATGATGTCGGCACTGAAATTTTCTATAACAATGGACGTGGTGGTGAGTTAAGTGCAACCATAAACCCTGATTTTGGACAAGTTGAGAGTGATAATGTGGTGATTAATTATTCTCCTCGTGAAACTTTTTATTCTGATAAACGACCTTTTTTTACTCAAAGCCAATCTTTATTTGATGTGAGTGAGGATTGGTATCCAGGGTTCGAGCTTTACTCAATATTTCATACCAGACGGATTGGTGATAGCCCAGAGTATAATTGCACTAATTATTCAGCTATTGAGGGCGGCAGTGATGAACTTGAATCACAGTGTGAAGCAAGCAAGAAAAAAGTTAATGATATTGATACAGCAATAAAATACACACAGTTAGGGGAGACCACAGACATCGGTGTATTTGCAGCTTTCGAAAAGGATGAAGATTTTAGTGAAGGGGAAGACTATTTTGCTTTTAGAGCACTCCGGAAATTCGGTGATCAAAAGATAGGCTATATGGCCACCCATAATCAAAATGACGTTTTAGACAGATCAGCAACTGTTAGTGCTATAGATTATCAATACGTACCGAATAGCGGCTTAAAAGTAGAACATGTATCAATGGCATCAAACATCAGCGATGAAGACAGTGGTTTTGGCTCAAGGACAATGGTGTCCTATAGGCCATCAAAAGAAATAAAATATTTAGCTGAATATTATTATTTTGATGAGAACCTAAATATCAATGATATGGGATACATGTGGAGAAACGACCTCTCTTCTTTTGGTCTTGGTTTCAATTACTTAAACACTGATTTTTCAGAAGAGTCTACAATAAACAGTCAGAGTCATAATTTTGATTATTGGGATGAGAATAATTCAGACAATGAAAATTTGAATGAGTTTTATACTTACTTTTTTAGGCAAGGCTTCAAGAGCACATCATCAATTAGTATAAATATTTTTCTAAAAGCCGAAGGCAAAAATGATGAGATTACCAGAGGCAGTATTATTGCCCCATTTATAAAAGTTGGGTCAGGTTCAAATTTTGAGTTTGGCTATAGCAGCCCGAGATATGGAAATGGAACCTGGGGATACAGATTTGGGTTTCAGTCTGAAACGGACGATTACTTTGCTTTTAAAGACAGACACAAAAAGATTAACGGGGGCATAACGCTTAATCCTCAGGATAACCTTAGATTTTGGTTGTTTCTCAACCATCACTCAAGAACCAATTGGTTAAATCAACTATCCGATAATTATTACGGGACTTTTGATCAAAAATTAACCAGTCTAAATCTAGGGAGTCGGTGGTACCCAACCAATAATCAAGAATTACAAATAAAGCTCGAGGCTACTTCTTATAGAAATCAAAAAGGGAGAGGTTGGAACGCCGATAGTCAAGGATTTTTAGTGGGCACGAATGAGCCAACAGACAGCATTAATTTAGGAAAGCTCTCTTTTCAAATTCGTTATAGATATGAAATAGATCCATTGTCTAATTTTTATCTGGTCTATACTCGAGGTGGCGGTTACTTCTTTGGTGATGAAGCCGGAACGTCTAAAATCTTTCGAACCACTTGGCAAGAACCTGAAGCCAACACCTTCGCTGCAAAAATCAGATATCGTTTTTGATAAGAATCAATCTTTCTGTTCTAGTTCAATTAAGGTGCCTAAAAAATCTTTAGGATGCATAAAAATAACCGGCTTGTTGTGCGCGCCAATAGTGGGCTCTTGTGCTCCAACGATGGTTGCTCCTGACGCAATCATCTGGTCTCTAGCCTCGTAGATATCATCAACCTCATAGCACACATGATGCATGCCACCCTTTGGGTGTTTTTCAATAAACCCACTTATGGGTGATTCGTCACCTAAAGGTTCTATGAGTTCTATCTTGGTATTGGGTAGCTCAACAAAGACAGTGGTGACACCATGATTAGGCATTGGCACTGGTGCTGAGACTTTAGCACCGAGTGTTTCTTTATAGACCTGGCTGGCGTCCTCTAGATTTGGCACTGCAATGGCAATGTGATTTAGTTTTCCTATCATTTCATTTTTTCTTTAATTTTTTTTATAACATCAGACAAGAAACTAGTTTTTTGAATGTCTTGCCATTGTGTTTTTTTTGTTTGGCTAAGTTTATCAATTAAAGTTTCATCTGACTCTATAGCAGAAAGTATAAGATTTTTTTTCTTATTTTTTAACCAAATCTCATTTTGTTTATGTCTATTGTCTTTGAGTTGTCCGGTGCTTATTAGATGATTTTTTAGTTTAAGAATTTGATCCCAGGCTTCATTAATTCCTTCTTTTTGGAGAGCTGAGCAAGAAAGAATAGGAATAGTCCATTCTTTAATTCTAGGTTTCAAGAGTTTAAGGGCATTTTTATAATCAAGCATTGTGCTTTTAGAAGTTGCTAACAGATTGCCGTCAGATTTATTGACCACAAGGATATCAGCCAACTCAATAATTCCTCGTTTTATGCCCTGTAATTCATCACCACCGCCAGGACTTAATAGGACTAAAAAGATATCGGTCATCTCAAAAACTTCCGTTTCAGCTTGACCTACACCAACTGTTTCAACCAAGATTACAGAATATCCGGCAGCCTCAAGGATACTTATTGATTCTCTGGTAGATCGGTTAACACCACCCAAATTACCTCCTGACGGAGAGGGCCTAATAAAAGTATTTTCACTGCGAGATAAGAACTCCATTCTAGTTTTATCTCCTAGTATGGACCCTCCGCTAATACTTGAGCTTGGGTCTATTGCTAGAATGGCTAATTGCTCACCAGTTTCCAGAATTGGATGACCTAAGGCTTCGATAAATGTTGATTTTCCAACCCCTGGTGGTCCTGATACACCGATTCTAATACTGTCCTTTTTTGAAGCTTGAAGTTTATTTAAGAGTTGTTCAGATAGAGCTTGATCTTCTTCTTTTGTGGACTCTACTAAGGTAATTCCATTCGCAATGGCTTTTCTATCTCCTGATGTGATCGACTGAGCTAATAATTCAATATCTGATGTTTTCAAATTAATCCTCAAATTCCAGAATTTTTTGGTCTACTGCTAGGTTAGCGCCTTCTGTTGTTAATATCGATTTAATTTTTACGTCTTTGCTTGCCCTTAGGCTATTTTCCATTTTCATTGCTTCAACAACTGCTAGCTCTTCTCCGGCTTTAATAGTTTGCCCTTCATCTACGCAAATTTTTAACAGTAAACCAGGCATGGGTGAGAGTAAATATTTAGAAAGGTCAAGCGGGATTTTTTCTGGCATTAAGCGATTTAATTCTGCAGTTCTTTGTCTAGAAACTAATGCATTGAAGACCCTACCTCTATGAGTGAGTTGATATCCTGGGTATTGATTTTCAATTTGAAAGTAAAACTCATCATCATTAATCTTTATTTTAACTCTAGGATCATTATGTTGTTTGTTGATCTGAATATTGTATTCATTTGCTAGCGATACTGCTTTCATTAGTGAGTTGATATCTTCAGTTCTCACGGCTATTTGTTGCTCATTAATCTTTACAGTCCATTGATTGATATTTGTACGATTTGTTTTTATCCGTTTAAGTTGATGGGTATGATAACAGGCTAAAACACAGGCGATTGTTTGTGTTTCATCTTCAGTTATAGATTCCCCATTAAAGCCATCTTGATATTCCTCAGCAATAAAATTAGTGGTCGTATAACCCGATTGAAAGGTTGTGTTTTGCATAATTGAGCTCAAAAAATTAAGATTATGAGAAACCCCTGTAATAACGTATTGATCAATGGCACTCAACATATACTGAATTGCTTCATCTCGCGTATTACCATAGGTGATTAGTTTTGCAATCATCGGATCATAAAACATTGACACTTCGCTGCCTTCTCTTATTCCAGTGTCAATTCTTACATTCATTGAAGATTCAGGAGTACGATATTTTGTTAGACGTCCAATTGAGGGCATAAATTCTCTATAGGGGTCCTCTGCATATATTCTTGATTCAAGTGCCCAACCTGAAGTAATAATATTGTCTTGCTTCAGCTTCAGTGGTTCACCTGCAGCAATGGTTATCATCTTTTCAACCAGGTCAATTCCAGTCACCATTTCTGTAACAGGGTGCTCAACTTGAAGTCTGGTGTTCATTTCCAGAAAATAGAATTGTTGTTCTTTATCAACGATAAATTCAACTGTACCAGCCGACTCATAGTTGACTGCTTTGGCAAGAGTCACAGCCTGTTCACCCATTTTTATTCTTGTTTTATCACTGATGAAGGGGGATGGGGCTTCCTCAACAACTTTTTGATGTCGTCTTTGAATAGAGCACTCTCTTTCCCCAAGGTAAATAGTGTTCCCTTGTTGATCTGCCAAAATTTGTATTTCAATGTGGTGTGGCTCAGTAATAAATTTCTCAGCAAATATTCGATCGTCACCAAAGCTGGTTAAGCTTTCATTTTTTGCACGCTCAAAACCTTCAAGACACTCTTGGTCATTATTAACAACTCTCATGCCTTTACCGCCTCCACCAGCACTAGCTTTCAGCATCACAGGATAGCCGATATCATTTGCCACCTTTACCGCTTGTTCACTGTCTTTTATTGCTTCGGTAAATCCAGGGATAACATTGACCCCAGCCTCTTCAGCAATCTTCTTTGATTCGATCTTATCGCCCATGCATACAATGGCCTTGCTCTTGGGTCCTATGAAGACAATATTATTTTTTTCTAAGGCTTTAGCAAAGGCATCATTTTCAGATAAGAAGCCATAACCAGGGTGCACAGCTTCAGCGCCACATTCAATGCATGCACTTATAATTTTATCAATAACAAGATAGCTTTCTGAGGAAGCTGATCCACCAATACAAATTGATTCATCTGCTAAGTCAACATGCATAGCATTCTCATCCGCATCAGAATAAACTGCGACAGTATTTATACCCATATCCTTGCAAGTTTTAATTACCCGACAGGCAATTTCACCGCGATTGGCAATGAGTATTTTTTTAAACATATTCTATAAAGGAATATTGTCGTGTTTACGCCACGGGTTGGTTTGTTGTTTATCCTTTAACATGTCAAATGAACGACATAATTTCTCTCTAGATCGATGGGGCAATATCACATCGTCTATAAAACCACGACTTGCAGCAATAAATGGATTGGCAAATTTTTCTTTATATTCTTCAGTTCTCTTTTGAATTTTATTTTCATCACCAATGTCCTCTCTGAAGATAATCTCGACAGCACCTTTCGGTCCCATCACAGCAATCTCTGCAGACGGCCAAGCAAAATTCACATCAGCTCTGATGTGTTTAGAACTCATAACATCATAAGCGCCACCATAAGCTTTTCTGGTGATTAATGTTACTTTTGGAACCGTAGCTTCAGCGTATGCAAAAAGTAGTTTAGCACCATGCTTTATGATGCCGCCATATTCCTGAGAAGTTCCTGGCATGAACCCTGGGACGTCAACTAGAGTGAGTAGGGGAATATTAAATGCATCACAGAATCGGACAAATCTAGCCCCTTTTATTGATGAGTCTATATCAAGGCATCCAGCCAATACCATTGGTTGATTACCTACTACACCAACAGTTGTACCGTTTAATCGAATAAAACCGATAACGATATTTTGTGCATAATTGGGTTGTATTTCAAAAAATTCTCCCTCATCAGCAACCTTATGAATTACTTCTTTCATGTCATAGGGTTTCGCAGGATCTTTCGGCACTAAGGTATCAAGGGATGCTTCTTCCCTATTCATTGGGTCTTGATTCTCGATTACGGGTGGTTTTTCTCGATTACTTTGTGGCAAGAAACTCATGAATTCTCGAGTCATCAATAATGCTTCTGTGTCATTCTCAAAAGTAAGGTCAGCAACACCAGATTTTTTACTATGTGTCGAAGCCCCACCAAGCTCTTCTGCTGATACTTCTTCATGAGTTACAGTCTTAACAACATCAGGACCAGTGACAAACATATAAGAACTGTCTTCAACCATAAAAATAAAATCTGTCATAGCTGGTGAATATACTGCACCACCTGCACACGGACCCATCACTAAGGAAATTTGTGGCACTACTCCTGAAGCAAGGACATTGCGTTTAAATACCTCTGCGTAACCACCCAAAGAAACAACACCTTCTTGGATTCTAGCACCACCAGAATCATTCAACCCAATTAAAGGCGCCCCGTTTTGCACTGCATGGTCCATGACTTTACATATTTTTTCAGCATGAGTTTCTGAGAGTGAGCCACCAAAGACAGTAAAATCTTGGCTAAACACATAAACTAAACGTCCGTTTATTTTTCCGTACCCAGTCACCACCCCATCGCCAGGAATTTTTTGTTCTTCCATGCCAAAATCAACAGCTCGATGTTCTACAAAGGTGTCCAATTCTTCGAATGTGCCTTCATCTATTAAGATGTCAATTCTCTCTCTAGCGGTCAGCTTACCTTTGGCATGTTGTTTCTGAATTCGCTCTTTACCACCACCCAAGCGAGCAGCTGCTTTTCTTTTTTCTAATTCTTTTATATTTTCTTTGATGGTTTTACTCGATTAAATCTAGGACTTTAAGAGCAGCTTTTGCAATATTAGTCCCTGGCCCAAAGACTGCTCCTACACCTATTGATTCAAGTTCAGGTATGTCTTGTTCAGGGATAATTCCCCCACAAACAATCAAGATATTTTCTGCATTCTGTTCCTTAAGCGCCTCTATTAACATTGGCACTAAAGTTTTGTGTGCAGCAGCTTGTGTTGACACACCAAGAATGTGTACATCGTTCTCAATTGCTTGTTTTGCAGCTTCTTCAGGGGTTTGAAACAATGGACCAATATCTACATCAAAACCCATATCAGCAAACGCAGTTGCAATAACTTTTGCCCCACGATCATGACCGTCTTGGCCCAATTTGACCACCAGGATTCTTGGTCTTCGACCTTGGGCAGAAGCAAACTTAGCAATTTTTTCCTCAATCTTCATAAATTCACCATCCCCTTCGTATTCACTACGATACACACCACTTATTGATTGAGCTACTGCTTGATGCCTGCCAAACACATTTTCCATGGCTAGAGAAATTTCTCCAACTGTGGCTCTTGCTTTTGCAGCTTGGATAGCTACCTCTAAAAGATTGCCACCATTTTTTGCAGTTGACTCTATGTTTTCAAGAGTCTGTTGGCAAATCTCTTCATCACGTGATTCTTTAATTATTTTTAATTTATTGAGTTGTTGTTCTCTGACGTCTTGGTTATCAATGGATAAGATGTCGACGACTTTCTCATTAGAAGAAAAGTAGTTATTCACACCAACAATAACTTCTTCTTTTTTTTCAATCTTTGCTTGTCTAATGGCAGCAGACTCTTCGATTCTGAGTTTTGGGACACCAGCTTGAACTGCTTTTGTCATTCCCCCAAGTTCCTCAACTTCATTAATAAGTTTTCGGGATTCTTTAATAATTGATGCAGTCAATGATTCAACATAATATGACCCTGCGAGTGGATCGATAACTTTTGTTAACCCAGTTTCTTCCCTTAGGACCAGTTGAGTGTTTCTTGCAATTTCTGCTGAGAACGGAGTGGGTAAAGCAAGTGCTTCATCAAATGAATTTGTATGTAAGGATTGGGTTCCTCCAAGGACTGCAGCCATGGCTTCAATGGTGGTTCGGATGATATTATTATAAGGATCCTGACTGGTTAAACTGACCCCAGAAGTTTGACAGTGAGTTCTTAGCATCAAAGATTTTGGATTTTTTGGTTTGAATTCTTGCTCAATCAATTCTGACCATAGGACTCTTGCTGCTCTGAGTTTTGCAATTTCCATAAAGAAATTCATTCCAATACCAAAAAAGAATGACAACCGCGGGGCAAATGAATCGACATCAAGCTCTTGGTTTCTGGCTGCTCTCACATATTCAAGCCCATCTGCAATGGTGTACGCTAATTCTTGGGTACAAGTGGCGCCTGCTTCGAGCATATGATATCCAGAAATGGACACAGAATTAAATAAAGGAAGTTGTTTAGAGCAATAAGCAATAATATCTGCCACAATCCTCATCGAATCCTCTGGTGGGTAAATGTAGGTATTTCTCACCATAAATTCTTTTAATATATCGTTTTGTAAAGTTCCTTGGAGCACTCCTTTTGCCACGCCTTGTTCTTCTGCTGCAACAATGAACATTGCCATTATAGGTATTACTGCCCCATTCATGGTCATTGAGACTGACATTTTGTCTAATGGAATTTGATCAAATAAAATCTTCATATCTTCGACACTGTCTATAGCAACACCTGCCTTTCCAACATCACCCGGGACCCTTGGGTGATCTGAGTCATAACCCCTGTGTGTGGCTAAATCAAACGCGACAGATAACCCTGTTTGTCCTGCTGACAAATTATCTCGGTAAAATTTATTTGATTCTTCTGCTGTAGAAAATCCAGAGTACTGCCTAACAGTCCAAGGTCTTTTGCTGTACATGGTGGCTCTTGGGCCTCTCAAGAATGGTTGGAATCCAGGTAAGCTATTTAAATGTTCAAGTTCCATAAGATCATCCGCTGTATACAGCGGTTTCACTTCTATGCCCTCAAGAGTATTCCAGTTAAGCGATTCAGTGTTGTCACTCTTAAGTTCTTCACTGGCTTTTTCTTGCCATTTTTTATCTATTTTTCCCATAATAAAAATAGTCAATCTCAGATTTTAATCTTAGGCATCCTATTCTATAGCTCTGTATTTGGCAATCATAGAAAATAAAAGAAAAAATTAATAAGGATTTTAATTTAAGTTCTTGTTTTGAAATAAAAATACTTCATCCTATAATAGTTATTCATTTAATCTTTAGGACAATAGAAATAATGAAATTAGGAATGGGATTAGGCTACTCACCAGCCAAGCTTGAAATACCAATGGATGATATTTTAGCCGCTGAAGAATTTGGATTTGAATCAGTTTGGGCTGCGGAATCATATGGTTCAGATGCGGTTTCTGTTGCCGCTTATGTTTTGGCTTCCACATCAACAATAAAAGTCGGTACAGCAATTATGCAAATGCAAGCCAGAACACCGACTATGACGGCAATGACAGCTATGTCATTAAATGCTCTTTCGGATAACCGATTTCTTTTAGGGCTTGGCCCATCTGGACCACAGGTTGTTGAAGGATGGTATGGGCAAGCTTATGGAAGACCTCTGACTAGAACAAAAGAATATATTTCAATTGTTAGAAAGATTATCGAGAGAAAGGAGCGCTTAGTTCATGAGGGACACCATTATCAGATTCCTTATACTGGAGAGGGTTCTTCAGGGTTAGGTAAACCATTAAAAAGTATTTTACATAGCACTGACAACCTAAAAATCTATACCGCTTCTATTACACCTGCAGGATTGAGATGTGCAGGAGAAGTGTCCGATGGCGTGTTCCCAATATGGATGAACCCAGAAAAGTTTGATCTGATCGGTCAATATGTAGAGGAAGGCTTCCAGAAGGCAACAGAAGATAAAAGTTATGAGGGCTTTGATGTTGCTCCTTTTGTTCCTGTAGCTATGGGAGACGTTGATTTTTGTACCATGGCGATGAAGCCAATGTTTGCATTATATATTGGGGGAATGGGAGCAAAATCAAAAAATTTCTATAATGACTATGCTAAGAGACTAGGTTATGAAGAAGCAGCAGAAACTATTCAAGATCTTTATTTAGATGGAAAAAAAGAGGAAGCCACAATGGCAGTGCCTAATGAGCTAGTTGATGAATGTGCACTCATTGGTCCTCCAGAAAGAATTAAGGAAAGATTACAGTCATGGAAAGCGCTCGATAAAACAGGGAAGATTGGCACCTTGGTTTTGGGAAATGCTAATAAGAAATCAATGGAAGTCATAGCTAATGAAGTGTTATAGGCGGTTATTAAAATGAATTATATCAGCTATTTTAGGTTTCTTATCTTGGCACCCATAGCAATGGTTTTTGTAGCTGTGGCACTTGATTTTTCTTATGCCTTTCCAGAATCTGTTAATGGGTACTATGGACAATTGGCAGTGGATGGTTTTAGCAACCTCTATAATGCCTATCTTCTTTTGGCTGTTATGGCATTTATTGCTGATTTAATGATGATGTTTTTTATCAGTTATTCCAGAGAAATATGGATACTCCTTATTACTGCGTTTTATATTGTTGCTTCTCTGATGCCTGAATTAACCATCATGTCACCTTTTTCAATTGTTTTAGTTCAAATTGCTTCTCTAATGGCAGGGCTTAAAATTTCTTTGGCTTACTTATCACCAGCAATAAGAGACTTATTTTGAATTCTAAAACAATAGAGAAAAGGGCGATTAAATCCGCCTTTTCATTTTAAACTTTTAGAAGCTAAGATTTCTGGAAGTAGAAATGTCTCCAAAACTTTAATCCTAATGCAAGCGAGAGTACCCAGACAATAAATTCAATCCAGTTAGGATTGCTGTTGTAACCAAAAAACCCTTTTAAGAAAACACCAATTTTTCCCTTATCATGTAAAAGATGTGTGAATTGGCCCTTCCCATTTAAATCATAAGAGTAAAAAGCTGGATTATCTATTTCATTGAGTTCAGATTTAGGCTGTAATACATCCCAAACTCGAGTGATTTGACTTTTATTTTCAAGACCAACCCAGTTCAAATGATCACCTTTAACTAGGTATTCCTCAACTTCGTGACTGCCATAAGCAATCATTCCTGAAGCAAATAACACGAGTAAAAATGTTGTGGCTCGAAAAAATGATCGAAGATCAATCCTTCGCCCTTGTATCACAATTAAGTAGCCAATCACGATAGCTAATAACATTCCCATTATAAAACCAAGGTAGGAGAAAGTACCGAGCATTGAAAAACTACCCATTAGAAATATAACTGTTTCAAAGCCTTCTCTTAAAATCGCAAAAAACACAACTAAAAACACACCCCAGCCTGAAGTTGACATAGCCTGTTTAGTTTGAACTTCTAGAGTATCTCTATCACTGACATGCTTTGATAACCAAAAAATAACATACCAAAGTAGACCCGCAGTAATGAACATAAAGACAGCTTCAAAAAGAGCAGTGTATGAAGCATTACCAACTGACTGCTTTATATTATTTAGAATGACTGCAACTATAACGCTAGCAATTAATGCAGCGATGACGCCTAACCAGAGTTGTTTAATTTCTTTGATTAGATTATTTTTCTCTAGAAGAGTGAAAATTATTCCAACAATTAGGCATGCTTCTAGACTTTCACGAAAAACAATAATAAATTCATTCATAGTTCAGTGTTCCTGAAAATCAAAAAAAGGAGAGCAAGAGAAACTTTCAGTTGAAGGTTTAGGATTGTTAATCTTGCTTTCCTAATTAAATGGAAATGATTATCATTCCCATTTAGAAATCATACCTATCTTTTTATTCAGATCAAATATTTTTTCTAAAATAAGGGTGCAGTAGCAGAAGATTAATCTTGTGGGAGTCTTTTTTAGGGTTAGTGCTCAATATCCTGCTACTACGAAGTTTAAAATCTATATTAGTAAGCAGGGTGGGCGCTATTTATGAATAGTTCCATTCCATCGATGGTTTCATAATTATTATTAGGTAATGCATTATAAAGGGTGTCTCTTAGCACAGGGAATCTTTGTGCTTTTTTAATAAAGTCTTCCATTTTTTCTGGTGCAAACTCTTGTCCATGGATACTGCCTGCTGCTTTAGAGATAGATTCATTCATTAGTGTTCCGCCCATATCGTTAACGCCAGCATTAAGGCAACTCTCAGCACCGTTAGGGCCTAATTTAACCCAACTAACTTGAATGTTATGAATGTATGGATGAAGAGCTAATCTGGAAACCGCATGCATCAAGAGGACCTCTCTAAATGTTGGACCTGGTCGGGCATCTCCTCTTTTATACATTGGCGATTCCATGCTAACGAAAGGTAAAGGTATAAATTCTGTTATGCCTTGTGTTTCTTTTTGTAGTTCTCTTAGCTTGACTAAATGCGTAGACCAATCTTTCACTGATTCTTGATGGCCAAACATAATGGTTGAGGTGGTATTAATTCCCACTCGATGAGCAGTTCTAATAACATCCAGCCATTCTTCTGATTTGAGCTTGTCTGGACAAATATGTTCTCTTACCCGATCATCAAGTATTTCAGCAGCAGTTCCTGGCATTGTTTTTAATCCTGAATCTTTTAAGAGCAGAAGGAAATTCTCTACTGACATATCCATCGTTGAAGCACCATGATGGATTTCAAGTGGTGAGAATGCATGTATATGAATTTCAGGTACTTTTTTCATAATCGCATTACAGATATTGATGTATGTTTTTCCATCAAAATGTGGGTGTATCCCACCCTGCAGGCATACTTCAGTAGCCCCTCTATTCCATGCTTCAAGAGCACGGTTAGCAATTTCATCAAAGGATAATAGATAAGGTTTACCTCTTAGATTTTCCTTAGTTTTACCTTTTGAAAAAGCACAAAAATGACATGTGTATTTACATATGTTGGTGTAGTTAATATTTCTGGTAACAACATAAGTAACTTTATCTCCATTAATCGATCTCCTTAATTCATCCGCTTTGTTCAATACAAAATGAAGATCATCCCCTCTGCTTTGGAATAGTGTTGTAATTTCATCATGATTAAGGTCCGTTTTTGAAAAGGCTTTTTTGATAATTTTATGAATATTTTTATTATTGGTATTATCAGCATTGCTCCAGATTTTATGATTTGCAGATGAAGGAATATTTTTAGACTCTCCACATCGCCAATCATTTTCTCTTCCATAACCTTGTGTGTTAGATTGCTCATAAACATAGGGCTGTAATTGATTATCAAACCAATTTCCATTGAGATATTCCGGATAGACAGCCAATCTTTCTTTTAACTCAAAGCCTTTATTATTAGTGGCTAGTTTGAGTAATTCTAAATTAGGCCATGGTGATTCCGGATTAACATGATCTTGAGTAACTGGCGACACACCTCCCCAATCATTGATGCCAGAATCTATGATTTCAGAGAGTGAACCCATATTTAGATTTGGTGGGCATTGGAGGTTCATTGAAGTTCCAAATATGAGTCTTGCCATTGACAAGGTCCACAGTAAATCTTCTGTTGTGGGTGCTGGTGTATTTTTCATCTTCGTGTCTGGCTTAGGGATAAAATTTTGCACAATGATTTCTTGAATATGCCCATACAAGTTATGGAGTTTCTTTATTTCTAGAAGGCTTTCTAATCTTTCTGTCCTTGTCTCTCCAATGCCAATTAATATTCCTGTGGTTACGGGTATATTGGCTTTGCCTAAATTTTCGATTGTACTTAGTCTTAACTCAGGGTTCTTATCAGGGGATCCAAAATGAGGGCCGCCTTTCTCACAAAGCCTTGTTGATGAGGATTCAAGCATAATTCCCATGGAAACAGAAACCTCTCTTAACCGTTTTATTTCCTCAATATTCATGGTTCCTGGGTTAAGGTGTGGGAGCAGACCCGTTTCTTCAATAACAAGTTTGGACATGTCATAGAGATAGTCAATGGTGCTTTGATAGCCTAAGTATTTAAGGTCATCTTGTGCAGCTCGATATCTAAGTTCAGGTTTTTCACCTAGAGTGAATAGTGCCTCTTTGCATTGATGGAGTTCTCCTTGTTTAGCAATATCTAGCACTTCATTTGATCTTAAGTAAGGGTGTGCAAGTTTTCTTGGAACCTTTGCAAAGGTGCAGTAATGACACACATCTCGACATAACATTGTCAGCGGTATAAACACTTTTTTAGAAAATGTAATCGGTGTGCCTTTTTGATCACGGAGAATCCTTGCTTTTTCCATCAATTCATTTAAGGGTGTTGAATCGCCAATTTTTTTAAAATAAGAAAGTGAGTCTTTTTTCATAGATTATTTATAGCTTTTTAATACCGAGTTCACAATGACTATTTCCTAAACTCATGGAATTGGTCTAAAACAAGATGGCTTTCATTATTTCTATCAATTAAATCTTTCCAATCATCAACATTATCTAGATCAAAACTTAACCCTTCTATTTGGAGCACTTTTGTTTCTATTCCAAGGCTTTTAGCTTTCTTTATGTGCCTTTCAAAACTGTTCTTACCAAATTGAAATTTCATTGAATAAGATAGATCAATAATTAATGCGTTGGTGCCCCCATCTTTTTTTGCTTCGACTATCGTTAATCCTTGTGTGTGTTGATCAATAAGTTCAATCAAATCATCTTTTAGAACAAAGGGAAGATCGATGGAAACATATAGCATTCGTTTTACGCCTTGTTGATGAAGCCAATCTGCTGTGTGGTTGATATTTTCTTTTAGACTTATAGAAGCCTTGTCTTCACAATGGATGATTTTATTATTCTGGTAAGTTTTGACCCATTGTGATTCGTTCGTCAACAACACAATTTTTTCTATTTCTGGAATATCAGTTAAATAATTAATCATCTGATCAGCCATCATTTTAGTCAGTTCAATTCTTTTATTTTGATCTAAGATTTTTGATAACCGGGTCATAGTCTTTAAGAAACTATTTATAGGAATGACTGCCCACATAACTGTTGTTATTTATGAAATGTGATCAATAAAATTAATGACGTCTTCCGCCACACGTTTTTTATCATCATCATTGTTCATCATAATATTTGAGAGTTTAACATGTATTCCCATCGATTCTATCTGCCCTATATAGCCTTGATCTGAAGTATCAATGACGATTCCATCAACATAATCCTTATAATGTTGGGCTATTGTTAACACATTAGTTTTTAGGCCTAGTTCATCCATAATTTTAGTGGTTGGTCCTTTGACACTCTGCCCATTAATTAATGGTGAAACTGCAACTCTGGGCTTTTTAGATTCTGCGATGGACCGCCTTATCTTTTCAATAGAGAGTATAGGGTCTATGCTGAGATAAGGATTAGACGGGCATATGATAATACCCTTTAAATCAGGATCCATTAATGTTTCAGTGACTTCAGCAGTAGGTTCTGGGTTTTTACTTTTAAATGAAATGCTCTTAATCTTTGGTTTACTGGCCTGTTTTACAAAATATTCTTGGAATGAGAGTAACCCTTTATTGGTGTCAATGACTGTTTGGATCATATGATCACTCATTGGTAATACGGTTGCTTTTATATGGAAGCGATTAGCGATGTCTTGCGTAATTGACGTTAAACCTTCCCCGTTTCTTAATGCTTTTGATCGATAAAGATGTAAGGCTAAATCCTTATCTCCAAGTTTAAACCAATTATCAGCACCTAGTTCGCCGAGAACATTATGAGTTTTCCATGTCTCATCTGTTCTTCCCCAACCTGTTTTAGTATTATTTACTCCAGCCAAGGTGTAGACCAATGTGTCGACATCTGGAGAAATATAAAAGCCAAGATATAAGAAATCATCTCCAGTATTGGCAATGAAATATAATTCTTCAGGTTCACAAATTTGGTGTAGGCCTAAACATAATTTAGCACCTCCAACACCTCCACTAAGAGCTATAATTTTTTCACCAGCCATGTTCAACGAAATAGATCTTCTTCTTTTGGTCTAATTAAATCATCGACGGTATCAGAATCTGATGGCATATCAATTCCTTTAACCACAACAATTGGTTTGCCTTCATTGCTTTCACCCATAATCAATGTGGCTGTAGAGGCTATTTGATCTGCTAAACCAATAACAGTTGTTTGAAGTTCACGACCAAATAAGTCAGTCCCTTTTTGCCTTAAATCAACTATTGTTTTTACACCAGATGCTCCGATAGCATGTCCAATCGTACCTAATCTCCAGGGTCGACCCATGCTATCAGTAATAATAACTCCTATGGTTTTACCGGTTTGATTTTCTAGGTATTCTTTAATCTTCTTAGCTGATTGGTTTGGATTCTTAGGTAACAGTAAAACAGTTTCTATACCTGGTTTTTGATCTATATTTGACTGATCAATACCAGCATTAGCAAGGACATGCCCTAGACGGTGTTCAACAATGATGACACCTTTTTCAATTCTGATAATTTCGTTAGATTCTTGAAAAATCAATTCGACTAATCGTGGATCTTTGCCTGTTTTTTCTGCTATTTTTATTGATTCACTAGAGGGCGTAATGCTTGCTAAGTCAACCAAACAGCCTTCAGCTTTGGAGATTATTTTCTGAGCTATAACAACTATGTCATTGTCTTCTAATTCAAGGGAATCTTTGTTAATAGATTTAAGAATAATCTCTGCAATATCATCATTCTCTTTAATTGAAGGCACATGATTCAGTGCTGACACTTCAAGTTTGCTGATAGCCAATGTAAAGCTCATGAAATTATTAAACGCCAGGCTAATGCGACGTAATTTTGATACCCGATGATTTTAATTTATGGTTTTTATTGATCACAATAAGAACAGATGTTAATGCTTCGGCTGCTGCTGAATTTTCTAGATCACCTGCATGCCAACATTTAAGACCAAGGCAGCTAACTAAAGACATAACTGTTTCAACAGATCCTTTATTATTTCCAGTGACTAAGACTTCTGCTTTAATGGTGTCCTCTGAGCTGACCAAGTGTGAACCAATATTTTGTAAAGCTGAGACGACTTCAACCTCATTGCCCAGAATTTTTTGTGCTTCCATTGCTGATGAGCCGATTGTTGGTAATTGAACTTTTGTAACTATTTTTTGCAAAGGCACAGTTGTATCAATCAAAATTTTCCCTTCAAGGTCTTCCTTAACTAAATTAAGAGTATCAGCATGACTTGAGTAGGGCACTGTTAAAACAGCAATGTCTGATTCTCTTGCTGCCGCTTTCAAACCCAATCCTTGGATATTGCCTGTATTGAGTTCTTCGTTAGCTTGTGTTGCTATTGTTTGAGCCTTAACAGGGTCTCTAGAACCAATAAGTATTTCGTATCCTTTTATAGCCCACTTTTTTGTTAACGCTGAACCTAAGGCTCCGGTTCCACCCAAGATGCCAATTTTTCTAATTTCATCACTCATATTTTTTTTCCTCAGGAACAACTCTTACGGCTCCATCAGAGGCAGAAGAAGCCATCAACGCATAGGCTTGCAATGCCTGACTGACAACTCTATTCCTAGCTCTGGGTTTCCATGCCTTAGAACCTCTGCTTTTCATGAGTACTTTTCTTTGTTCGATTTGTTCGGGTAACAAATCAACGTTTATAGTTCTTTTTGGTATGTCTATATTTATAATGTCGCCTTCTTCTACCAAAGCAATATTACCCCCTGATGCAGCTTCAGGAGATATGTGACCAATAGATAAACCTGAAGTGCCTCCTGAGAATCTTCCATCGGTGATAAGAGCACATTTTTTCCCTAAGCCTTTGGATTGTAGGTAACTGGTAGGGTAAAGCATTTCTTGCATACCAGGCCCTCCTTTAGGGCCCTCATAACGAATGAGTACAACATCACCAGGTTCTATTTCATTATTTAGAATGGCCTTAACGGCTTCATCTTGACTCTCAAATATTCTTGCAGCCCCAGTAAAAGTTAGATTCCTTTCATCCACGCCTGCCGTTTTTACAATGCATCCTTCTTCAGCAATATTGCCTTTGAGTACAGCCAGCCCCCCATCAGTGCTGTAAGCATTATCTATACTTCTAATGCACCCTGTTTCACGATTAAGATCCAATTTTTCAAAACGTTTGTTTTGTGAAAAGGGTTCAATTGTTGGGATCATACCCGGTGCAGCTGAGTAGAACTTTTTAATTTTATCTGTTGGAGCACGATTAATGTCCCATTGCTCAATTGCTTTTTCTAGTGAACCCGAATGGACTGTTTTTGTTTCAGTGTTTAGTAATTTCGATTTTTCTAGTTCACCTAAAATTGCCATTACACCTCCAGCACGGTGCACATCTTCTAAATGAAATTCACTGCTTGGAGCGACTTTACATAAGTTTGGAACTCGTCTTGATAACCGATCGATATCATTAATTGTAAAATTAATGCCTCCTTCTTTAGCTGCAGCTAGAATGTGTAGGACAGTGTTGGTTGATCCACCCATTGCTATATCTAAGGTCATTGCATTTTCAAACGATTCTTTATTAGCAATATTTCTTGGAAGCACTTCTTCGTTGTCTTCTTCGTAATATGCCTTAGTGATTTCAACAATAAGCTTCCCAGCTTTTAGAAATAAATCTTTTCTATCAATGTGCGTTGCTAAAACACTCCCATTACCTGGGAGCCCAAAGCCTAAGGCTTCAACAAGGCAATTCATGGAATTGGCAGTGAACATTCCAGAGCATGAGCCACAAGTTGGGCAAGCAGATCGTTCAACGTTCTCAATATCTTCATCTGAAATCGAGTCATCACCAGCAAGAACCATAGCATCCACTAAATCTAATGTTGTTTCTTTACCTTTAACAAAGCTTTTACCCGCTTCCATTGGACCGCCTGAAACAAAGATAGTTGGAACGTTCAAACGCATTGTGGCCATTAACATCCCTGGTGTTATTTTGTCACAGTTTGAAAGACACACTATGGCATCCGCACAATGCGCATTAACCATGTATTCAACTGCATCCGCTATGAGTTCTCTGGAAGGAAGACTATACAACATACCTGAATGACCCATAGCAATACCATCATCAACAGCTATGGTACTGAATTCTTTTGCTACTCCTCCAGATTTTTCTATTTCTCGAGCCACCATTTGCCCTAGATCTTTAAGATGAACATGGCCAGGAACAAACTGAGTAAAAGAATTAGCTATAGCAATTATAGGTTTTCCAAAATCATTATCCTTCATTCCTGTAGCACGCCATAATGCTCTGGCGCCGGCCATATTTCTCCCATGTGTTGATGTTTTCGATTTATAATCAGGCATATTTGTAACTTTTTATCTGTATTTATCCTATAGTTAATATTATCTCATTTCTGCAAAACAATTATAATTCTCATGGTACAGTAGTCTCTGTAAATTTTAGTGAATCGTTGTTATTTAATTATTTGGACCAACTAAGATGAGTGACCCCAAAAAAGCAGCTGATATTATATCCTTAGAGAATTCTTCAGACAAAGGCTTTGAGGAAGAATGGAAAATTGAAGTCAATGAGTGGGTAGAGTCCTTAGAAGCAGTTAAGGACAGTTATGGTCAAAAACAAGTCAAGGAACTGCTTAGGTCCTTACAAAATTTTGCTTTAAGTCAAGGCATTACTCTAACTGAAGCAACGTTAAACACACCGTATAGGAATTCTATTCCCTTATCTGAACAGCCTAGTTATCCAGGTAATTTGGACTTAGAAAAAAAGATTGAAAATATCATACGTTGGAACGCCATGGCAATGGTTTTACAAGCATATGATACTGGAGAAGGACTTGGAGGTCATATTGCCACCTATGCTTCAGCTGCCACTATGACAGAGGTGGCTTTAAATCATTTCATCAAATCCAGATCAGACGATTATCAAGGCGATATGATGAATATTCAGGCACATGCATCTCCTGGCATCTATTCAAGAGCATTTCTAGAAGGTCGACTTACAATTGAAGAGTTGGGGAATTTTAGAAGAGAATTACAAGAAGACGGTGGCCTTCCGTCATACCCTCATCCAAGAAGACGTCCAGAATTATGGCCAAGTCCATCTGCATCAATGGGGCTCAATGGGGTGAATTCAATTTATTATGCTAGATTTGCAAAATATTTAAAAAATAGAGGTTTACACTCTAAGGATTTAGGAAAAATTTGGGCTTTTTTAGGTGATGGAGAGATGGATGAACCAGAGACTATTGGAACCATTAATATTGCTTCAAGAGAGCAGCTAGATAACGTTATTTTTGTGGTTAATTGTAATCTTCAAAGATTGGATGGTCCGGTTAGAGGCAACGGAAAGATTATTCAAGAGCTTGAAGCTGTGTTCAGAGGTTCGGGATGGAATGTCATTAAAGTCATCTGGGGTTCTGAATGGGATTCACTATTTTCTATCGATCATAATGATGTGATGCAACAAAGAATGGATGAAGTTGTTGATGGTGAGTATCAAATGTATTCAGTGTCTTCCGGAGAAGCTCAAAGAGCGCATTGGATCAAAGGCAATAAGGAGCTTGAGTCCATAATGTCAAATTTAAGTGATGAAGAATTAAAAGACATCAAGCGCGGTGGATTTGATCATAAAAAGCTTTACGCAGCATTCGATAAGGCTATGAAATCTAACGGAAAACCAACTGTCCTTTTAGTTAAGACCTTAAAAGGTTATGGATTAGGTGAAGGTTCAGAGGGGCGGAATATAGCGCATCAAAAGAAGACCATGTCAGATGATGAAAGAATAGAAATTGCTGAACGTCTGGGCATTCCATTATCCAATGAGGATAGGAAGCTAGCTAAGTTTTATGTTCCAGATCCCAACTCTGAAGAAATGCAGTATTTGCACTCTAGAAGGAAGGAGCTCGGAGGTTATCAACCAATTAGATTTAATGCTTGCGAGAATCTCAAAGCCCCAGATATCGAATTATTTGAGGATTTTGTTAATGGGATAGATCGTTCAATTTCAACCACGCTAGTTCTTGTTAGGATGATTTCAAAAATGTTAAGAGATGAAGATATTGGCAAGTATATTGTTCCAATTGTTCCTGATGAAGCGAGAACATTTGGAATGGATGGGCTGTTTTCACAGGCTGGAATTTATTCTCCTGAAGGCCAAAATTATCAACCTGTAGATGCAGGAACAATATCTCCTTATAAAGAAGCAAAAGACGGTCAAATTCTTCAAGAAGGAATCTGTGAAGCAGGAGCAATGGCCTCATTCATGGCAGCAGGTAGTGCTTATTCTCATTTTGAGCTACCTATGATTCCATTTTATATCTTTTATTCTATCTTTGGTTTTCAAAGGGTTGGCGATATGATCTGGGCATGCGGTGATGCATTGACCAGAGGCTTTTTGATTGGTGGTACCTCAGGCCGAACCACTCTTAATGGTGAAGGTGTTCAACATCAAGATGGTCATTCCCATGTTCTTGCTTCTGTCGTGCCAAACCTCATGACCTATGATCCAGCTTTTGGGTTCGAGTTAGCTGTGATTGTGCAAGAAGGAATAAGAAGAATGTATCAAGAACAAGAAGATATTTTCTACTACATCACTGTTTACAATGAAAATTATACCCACCCACCGATCAATGATGTTACTCATGACAGTATTTTAAAAGGCATGTATTGTTTTAAAAGAGCCTCAAAAGATTTAGAAGATAAATATCAAGGTGAACCCATACACTTACTTGGCAGTGGAAGCATTATGCAACAAGTTATTCAGGCTCAACAGGAATTAGAACAAGAGGGGATACCAACAAATATATGGAGTGTGACCAGTTATAATTTATTGCATAAGGATTATCAAGAAGCTAGAAGTGAGGGTAAAAGTTCCTACCTTGAGACAATATTGGAAAATGAGCAGGGCCATTTTATTTCAGTTAGTGATTGGATAACTCTTTTACCTGATAGTCTAGCTCACTTATTTCCAGGAACATTTACAGCCCTAGGTACTGATGGTTTTGGTTTAAGCGAATCTAGAGAAGCATTAAGAAATTACTTCGGTATTAGTTCTCAAGCAATCATTG
>CAYQEV010000004.1:0-52472 GCA_964416745.1 uncultured Woeseia sp. | reverse complement strand
GGAATGGGAAGTAACAAATGCTGAAGGGCTTGATTATCTTGGTTATATGGGCTTTTCCTCACATAATGGTGGTTACGACCCGTCATCCTATGTTTCACCTTATGGTGATACGTCATATAATGGCAACACCGGTTTCTTAGTCTATGGGAGTTATAGCTATTATAATTATGCAGAAGAAACTGCCTATTATGGTTCTGTTGATTACACAGTAGGAGATTGGACTTTTACCTTAGGCATGAGGGACTTTGAATTATCAGACGGGTTTAAATCCTCTGAATACGGAGTCTTCTATGAGAGTCCTGATAACACTGGTTGCGATGGAACTGAAGCTGTTGGCGTCACCTGTTCAGAGGAAAACGGTTCAGAATCAGATAATCGTTTTAAATACACAGTAACGTATGAAGTGAATGATGATTTGACTGTGTTTGCAGTCTCATCTGTCGGTTATAGATCAGGTGGTAATAATGCTGCTCTTCCTTACTTTTGTGCTAGTGATCCAGAAGCAGCTGGCTTTAAGAGACGTTATACCTCTGATGAAGCAGAGAACACAGAAATTGGTATCAAAGCCAGAGGCGATGGATACAGCTTGAATGCAACATATTTCTGGATAGATTGGACTGGCATTCAAGTCACTGTTAGACCTGCTTGCGGATGGAGCTTCACCTACAACGGTGGAGAAGCTGAAACATCAGGTTTAGAGCTTGATTTCTCTATAAATCTATCAGATACCATTGCATTAGATTTCGCAGGAAGTTTCATCAGTGCTGAAATTGCTAATGATATTGCTTCACTGAGTGCGGTCGCAGGCGATCGTCTACCTAATATTGCTGAAGAACAAATGGCAGTAGGTCTCTCGGTTGCATTTGATGTTATGTCAGCTCCGGCTTTCGCTAGACTAGATATGAGTTACTATGGAGACAGCTTTGCTACATTTAAAATGAGTGATGAAGATATGTCACCAAGTTACACTCAACTTAATCTTAATGTAGGCGTTGATCTGGATGAGCAATCAAGGCTTCAACTCTCTATTAATAACTTGACGGATGTCAGAACTGAAGCATTTAGATTTTCAGCTGAATCACCAGGTTATAGAGCTAGAAACTATCTACAATGGATACCACCTAGAACCATAGGGATAACGTATTCAAGAAGCTTCTAGATTTTCTTTTAAGGTAATATAAAAAAGCCCATTTCATCATGGGCTTTTTTTATTGTTTGATCACAATTCCGTTATTCATCACGAATGCAACATCTTCAAGTCTTGTAATATCCTCAAGAGGATTGCCTTTTACACCTATAATATCTGCTTCAAAAGATTCTTTAATTTTACCGATATTAGGCACCCCAAAAAGACTGGCAGTATTTATTGTTGCTGCTTGTATTGCTTGTAATGGAGTCATTCCCCATCGGACCATATACATAAATTGGCGTGCATTTTTACCATGGGGGTAAATCCCAGCATCAGTACCAAAGACTATCTGTGCATTAGCTTTAACTGCTTTTTGAAAATTTTCTCTTTGTTTTTTACCCACTTGTCGTTCTTTATTTAATGAATACTCAGGAATACCTTGTTCAACCCCTTCACCTAGAATGAAATCAGAAACATAGATATCCATTGATAGGAATACTCCTTTTGCTTTTGCTAATTCAATTGTTTCTTCGTCGATTAAGCTTGAGTGTTCAATTGAATCAACGCCAGCGAGTATTGCTGCTTTAATCCCATCAAGTCCATGTGCATGAGCAGCAACTTTCATATCTCTATTGTGTGCTTCATCAACAATAGCTTCCATTTCGTCTGCCGTGTATTGAGTTGTTCTTAAATTCGTGTTCTTTGACATCACTCCACCGGTAGCACAAAACTTTATTAAATCAGCTCCATATTTTCTATTTTCTCTGACTTTTCTTCTGACTTCCCATGGCCCATCAGCAACTCCGTCTGAGGTGTAGTTAAAATCATAGGGTAGGGTATTGCTATCACAGTGCCCACCTGTAATACCCAGAGGAGGTCCAGAGACAAGTAGGGTTGGCCCCAAGACTGCTTGTTTAGCAATTGCTTGTTTTAATGCGACATCAGAATAGTTACTAGCTCCAACATTCCGAACAGTCGTAAAGCCTGCCATAAGAGTATCTTGGGCATTCTTTACACCATATATTGTTGATAAATAAGAAGACTCAGATAGTCCCTCATAACCTTTAAGGTCAGTGTTGCCAATTAAATGAACATGAGCATCCATCAAACCTGGAAGCAAAGTTAAATCTGGTAAATCAATTACCTTGAGGTCATCTGAGGCTTTAAACGAATTAGAAATGGCCATAATTTTACCATCGGTAACCAAGACTTTTGATCGAATTAATTTACCTGTTTCAACATCTAAGATTTGTTTAGGATTAAGCAGATAGCTGTCAGCAAATCCAATCATAGGTATTGCTGTACTTAAAAAACTTATTAGACATATTAGTGCTCTCATAATTTTTACCTCTAATTATTTGTGTAGTTGATATAGGTTAATCATTAGGACATATTATATTCATATCCTTGTCCAATGATTCTGGAAAATATTTCTCAAGCAATGACCATAACGTTGCAGTAGTACCAATATCAGCAACACCATCACTTTTCCATGGCCTAAAGTGTTGTTGAAAGGCTCTGATAACGTAAAAACTTTGCTTATCCATAGTTGATGTAATATCTATGTTATAACCGTAACGTTTTAAACCGCATTGAATCTGTTGAATTGATGGTGTTTTATTATTGTTAAATTCTCGCCAGTATCTGTCTAGTGTTGAATTATCGTACCAAGCACCAACACCATTCTGATACAACAACTGCCAGGGAAATTTAGGCCCTGGGTCTGATTTTCTTTCAGGGGCTATGTCTGAGTGTCCAAATATATAGGTGGGTTTAATTTCCTCATTTTCATCTATTATTTGTTTAAGTAGTTTAATTAATAGTTTTATTTGTAATGGATCATAATCATAAAAGCTGCATATGTAATTTGATGAGTAATCAAGATTTTTATTTTGGTCTTCGTAAAAACATTCTGAGGTATTTACCAATTCGATACCTATGGATTGATCATTGATATTGGTTCGCTGCTCCCATTGACTATCACCTGCATGCCATGCTCTATCGTTTTCATTGACGAGTTGATAAACCAGTAAATTATCTTCAGGGTAACTCTTGTCTTTACTTTCGGGTATTAAATAATGTGAACTGACAGCGTACTGTGGTTTAGTCAGAACCTTCAATGAGTTTTCCCAATCAAGAGACGTGTAGTGAATGACTATAAATCTAACTCGGGTACTAAAATTATCAGACTGATATTTATCAATTGTAGTTAATTCTATATCTTCACTGACAAGGCTATGATTTTCATTACTCCAATTAGCATCTGAATATAGAAAAGAAATTATTAAGACAAAAACAACGGGTGGAATACTTTTATAATTCATTGGGTTCTTCTACATCAATATTGAAGTTATGTATTGAACCGTTCTGAATATTGGTTGAAAGAGTCCAATAAACAGTAGACCTATAACTATAATTATCCCAAAAGGCTCAACAGTATCAATCAGTCGTCCATATTTCTCATTGACCAATGATCTTAATACTCGTCCACCGTCTAGTGGTGGTATTGGCAGTAAATTAAATATCATTAATACTAGGTTAATAAAAATACCAGTTTGGCACATAAGATAGACAAACTTGTCTAACAAACTAGACCCTGAAGAGTCGCTGATCATAAGACTAAATAACAACCAAATTAAAGACCACAGTAGAGTCATAAATAAATTAGATAATGGGCCTGCCAATGCCACAAAGAACATTGCTCTTTTTGGTCTAAAAAAATTATTAGGATTAATTGGTACTGGTTTTGCCCAACCAAATACCAAACCCCCCAAATAAACTAATATTGATGGAATAATAATGGTTCCAGCCAGATCAATATGAGCAATTGGATTAAGAGTTAATCGACCTTGACGATAAGCTGTGGAATCACCAAATCCCTTTGCAACATAACCATGAGCAGCTTCATGAACTGTAATAGCAAATACCAAAGGTACGATAATAGCTATTATTTGCAAAATAATTTCTATGGACATAAAGATTTATTGTGTCAGTGGATATCGTTTATTTATTGGTAATAAGATTGCAATAAAAACAACACTGAATAACGACTGATAAAAGAAAACTTTTGAAGCCAATAAATTGGGATCAATTACACCATATATAAACATCAATGCAGTTATTAGGGACCTGATGAGTTCAGCTTGGTATCCCCATTTCTTATTTTCAATAATGTTTGTAACTAGAGTAGTGGAAACTATAAGCATTGTGGCTAATAAAAGAGTTTGCAAATAAGGTTGATCAGTTATTGTAAAAATAATTATTGTTGAAATAGAGCTATTAATAACAAATTGCAATGTAGTAAAAATCTTTGATACCTTATCCACCTCAGGGTTAAATTTAACAAAATTATCTAAATCATTTGATGTGTGGGGGAATTTTTCAAAAACATCTTCAGGTCTCCATCTGGTGCTGGAAAACCAAACTTTGATCTTATTTTTAAGTGATTTCGTATGAATAGTGTCTCTAATCATTTGATGATATATTTCTAAATTTGCCCAAATAGGGTTCCAGCTTTTAAGAGGTTTTACTGTTCCGTATATTGCTTTTATATCATCTCTTTCAGCAATAAATGTTCCAAATAAACGATCCCAAATAATAAAAACACCACCATAATTTGCATCAATATATTCAGGATTTTGTGCGTGATGTATCCTGTGATTTGAAGGCGTTATAAAAACTTGCTCAAAAATACCCAATGTTCTGATATGTTCAGTGTGAACCCAAAATTGATAGAGTAAATTGATGGCAGCGACAGTGAAGAAGACTTCACCTGGGATACCCACCATAAATAAAGGAATATAGAATATCCATTTCCACAACCAACCGGAACTTGTCTGTCTTAATGCAGTGCTTAAATTAAACTCCTCTCCTTGATGATGAACAACATGTGAGGCCCACAAAACCTTTACTTCATGACTCATCCTGTGCATCCAATAGTAACAAAGGTCATAAAAAAGAAAGGCAATTACCCATGTAACCCAACTGTCTTTCGGCATTAATTGCATGTTGAGGTTGGTCGCAACATAAGTCCAAACTATACCTTGAACCCCTAGATTTAAGAGAGGGGGAAGTCGACTGATTAAACCTAAAGAAATTGCAGCAATGGAATCATTTAATCGATAATTATTTGTCCCCTTTATAAGGCCAAAAAGAAACTCGATACCGATCATCGCAAAGAAGACCGGAACGGCATAAGTAATATATATTGAACTGTCCATAACTTAGTTTTTAAAAGATATCATATGATTAAAGACATTATTCTACTACAGAGTACAGTTGTCTATTTTTAGTAACTTTTTTATTCTCATTGAGTTTAATGAGATGGGCTTCCAGTGACCACTTGGCTATAGGATGAAGCATAGCTGAAACATCATCATAAACTTCAATGACGAGTTCATCCATAGTGCTTGGACCAATCTTGTTGAGCTTCTCAAGGACTTTTTTTTCTCTGCCTAATCTATGCTCTACGATTGCATCAATAATCTTAATTGGGTCGTGAATGAGTTCCCCGTGACCTGGGGCAATTTTACTAATGGTGTATTCTCTGAGCAAATTAAGTGAATGAAGGTATTCAGTCATGTTTCCATCAGGCGGGGCGATAACCACTGTTGATCCTTGCATGATGTGATCACCTGTAAATAAAATATTTTCTTCTTGAAGCAAATAACACAAGTGATTGGAAGCATGGCCAGGTGTGTGTATAACCTCTAATGTGTATTCGTTTGTCTGAATAAGATCACCGTGTGAAATTTCTTGGTCGATATCAATAGGGTCATCTCTTTCTAGAGACGATGCAGTAGTCAATCCTAATATAGGAATACCTAGTTTCTCTTTCAAAATGCTAGCACCAGGTGAATGATCAGGGTGCGTGTGTGTAATTATAATTTGCTTTAGATAATTTCCAGAAATGGAAATAAGATCATCAATATGATCAATCAGTGGCGGTCCAGGGTCAATAATTGATATTTCTTGATCGCCCAGGAGGTAAGAATTAGTCCCTGGACCAGTAAACATATTAGAATTGTTGGCAGTGATGCGTCTGACTATGGGTGATAATCTAGTGGTCTTCATAACCGGTATCTCCAGGTAACAAGCCGACAAGTTTACCTTCTTCGAAAAAAAACTTCGGCTCAATAGTAAGGATATCACTTGGCAGTATAGATTCCTTGTCTTCTAATATCGATAAAGTTGACGGATAACCTGCTATTGCTTCTAAATTTTTTATGGTCGGCATAATGATTGGAAAAGTACCTCGTTTATAGTCATTCAGTGCTTTTTCAATTTTAATCCATAAACTGTCGACAGCTTCATAACCGTCATGCATTGTTTCTTGGTCATTAGGTATGCTGGTAATAAAGAATCTTGTGCTGTATCTACGACTTTCAATTTTTGGAGTAACCCAATGAGACAAATAAAGAATTCTATCTACAGCTAGTCGTAAATTTAATTTTTTTAGTATTTCTATAAAAACTAGGCTTCCATTATTTAGCTGCCGTCTTAAATCATTTAATATGATTGTTTCATCCAAACTGGGTTTAAATAAATGTCCATTCTCTCTATAAGCTAATAAGACCCCACATTCTTCAAAGCATTCTCTGATGCATGCGACCCAATAACTTAATCCCCCTTCATTGAGACTCAATATACTCGATGCCTCCTTATCATCTAAACCCTGACAATAATCTAAAATATTATGTTTTAAGTCGTCATTATCAACTTTTCCCCCAGGGAAAACCCATGCTCCTCCAAAATTAGATTTGGTGGCTCTTTTAATCATGAATACTTCAGCAACATTACTTACATCTCTAATTAATATAATTGTTGCGGCAGACTCTAGATTATTCTCAGGAGAGTTTGGATCAGCAAACTGATGATTAATATTGTATTTACTCTGATTCATTGAATATTCAGGGATATAAAGCTAATGTGTTTCAGTTAATTGATCCATGATCAATTTCTTAACAGGCCAGAAATTATTTCCAAATCTAAGTGCAAGTCGTCGTATAAGTTTGGCTGTGACTCGATCACTATTATAAAGATCAACAAGCACATTGGTCCCATAATAAAGCGGTCGAGTAATCAATTGGTGTTTCTGATTATATTCTTTCAAAACATCTTTTGAGTAGTATGGTGTGTTTTTGTCAAGAGCAGTCCTAATAATGTTAGCAAGATTATAGCTGCCTCTAAGACCTAAATTAAACCCATGAGCAGTTACTGGATGCATGCCAACAGCTGCATCCCCAACTAAAACAAATCGTTCAGAATGGAAATAATCTGCATGTGATGCATACAATGGATAAGAAAACTTTTCACCACATATCGTCATATCACCCAATCGATTATTAAAGCGATTCTGTATGTCTTGATTAAAATTCTCATCTGTCATGTTCATAATTTCTGTGGCTTTATCAGAGCTGATTGTAATAACCACTGAGCAATAATCCCCAGCCATGGGTAATACGGCCAGAGTTCTTCCATAATGAAAACATTCATAAGCAGTATTATTATGAGGTTTGTCATGTTTCATTTTGCAGACTATAACCGTCTTGCCAAAATCTTTAACTTCAGCAGGTATACCCATTTGTCTTCTGGAGCCCGATAATCTTCCATCTGCAGCAATAATCATGTCAGAATCTATTGTTTCACCATTGTCCAGTGTGACAAGAGTCCCCGTGTCATTAATACTAAATTCTTTAACTTTGGTTTCTGTCATACAGTGAATATTCTTAAGATTCTGTATGACTTTGTAAGCTGCTGCTTTTATCAATCGATTAGGAATTAAATGGCCTAATGTTGCTTGATCAGTTTCTTGATGACTAAAATGAAGCGAGTAGGGTGACAAACCATTCAACACTTTTGCTTCTTTTATTAAGGAAATGAATTTGTCATCAATTAACTGCCAAGAGCCTAGTTCGCTTAGTATTTTCTTTGAGAGATGAGTTATAGCAACCTCACGGCCATCATCAAGTGGTGAAGAAAGTATGGCTTCGGTCTGTTGGTCAACAATACATATCCTTAGATCCAATAATGACAAAGCTTTAGCTAAAGAAAGACCCACAGGTCCTGAGCCTATAATAATTATATCGTATTTCATAAAGTCATCTTTCTGATGTCATAATTTAACTTAGTAATTATAATGTCCCTAATATTATATTTATCATTTATTTATATGAATAAGTTTAAGAACATTTCAGTTGAGGAGGCCAAAGAACTGCTTAGAGCAGATAACTATCTAATTGATATTAGAGATAAGGAAAGTTTTTCAATTTCACATGTTGACGGTGCATTAAATTTAAGTGATGAAAATATTGATGATTTTATTAAAAACTCGAAAAAAAATAGGCCTACCATTATTTATTGCTATAAAGGCATCTCAAGTCAAAAGCTTGCACACTATTTATCAACACAGGGGTTTGAAAATGCATACAGTGTTGACGGTGGATTTGAAGACTGGAAAGAATAATTTATAAATAATTACTTAAAATTATGTCAATAAATTCTAGAAATATTATTAAGCCCTTTATTAAAGAAAAAGGCGGCCTGATGCCTGCATTACATGCTCTTCAAGAACATTTGGGATTTATCAGTAAAGATGATATTGCGGAATTAGCCATTGCTTTTAATTACTCTCAAGCTGAAGTAATAGATGTGATAACGTTCTATGATGATTTTAGATTAGCCCCTATCGGTAAAAATATAATTAAAATCTGTCAAGCTGAAGCATGTCAAAGCCAGAATTGTAAACAGTTACTCGGCGATCTTACCTCGTATTTTGGTCTTGAGATCGATGAAACTAGTGATGATTCAATGATTACGTTAAAAGAGGTTTTTTGTTTGGGTAATTGTGCAATAGGCCCTTCAGTAATGATTAATGATACGGTCATAGGCGAAGCAACAGCTGAAAAAATAATCGATCACTTAAAAAATGATGATGTACAGAAAATATGAAAAACAGTATTAAAATTTTCATTCCAAATGAAACTACAGCAAACTCTGTTGGTGCAAACTCAATGTATCAAGTTATCAGTAAGCTAATTAATGATGACCATATAGAAATCATTAGAAATGGATCTTGGGGAGCATTTTGGCTTGAACCGTTTATTGAGATAGAAACAGATGGAATAAGAAGGGGGGCCAGTTATAGAAATGAAGAGTTATCCGACCTGAATACGATTGAAGAATTCTTTTTAGATTTTGAAACAAGAAATCCTTTTGATATTAATGAAATTGATTTTATAAAAAAACAACACAGGATTGTCTTTTCTAGAATAGGTCATGACGATCCTTTAAATATTGAATATTATAAAAACTCTAAAGGCTATCAATCTTTACTAACAGCCCTAGAAATTGGTCCTCAGAAAACAATCAATCGAATCAAAGAATCTGGTCTTACTGGACGAGGAGGGGCGGCTTTCCCAACTGGAATTAAAATGCAAACCGTTTTTGATCAAGACAGTTCGGTTAAATACCTGGCATGTAATGCAGATGAAGGTGATGGTGGAACCTTCTCAGATCGATTGATTATGGAATCAGATCCTTTTGCTTTGATCGAAGGCATGGTTATAGCAGCCTATGCAGTGGGTGCTTCAAAGGGCTATATATATTTAAGGTCAGAATACCCATTGGCAAAAGACTTTCTGATTCGAGCTATAGATATAGCATTGGATAATAATTATCTGGGAAATAATATACAAAACTCTGATTTTAACTTTGATATTGAATTAAGAATTGGAGCTGGCTCTTACGTTTGTGGCGAAGAAACTGCCATGATGGAAAGCATCGAAGGTCGAAGGGGCTTGGTTCGATCTAAACCACCCTTACCAGCTATCAATGGTCTATTTGGAAAACCCACACTAATAAATAATGTCGTGACTCTGGCTACTATCCCGGCGCTTTTATTGGATGATCAATCGGATTTCTCACAAATTGGATCAAATAAATCAATCGGAACTATGCCCTTTCAATTGAGTGGTAATATTAATCATGGTGGTCTTATTGAAACTAGATTTGATATATCACTCAATGAGATAGTTAAAGATTTTGGTTACGGAACAAAATCAGGTGAGCCAATTCATGCTATACAAATTGGTGGTCCTTTAGGAATTTATTTATCATCCAGTATGCTGGATACATCATTAACTATTGAATCACTTCAAGAACTCAAAGGATCTGTAGGTCATGGTGGTATTATCGTATTTGATGATTCTGTAGATATGGCTGAACAAGCAAAATTTGCTATGGAATTTTGTGTAAAAGAATCCTGCGGTAAATGCACACCTTGTAGAATCGGATCAGTTAGAGGGGTTGAAATTATTGAACGATTACAAAAAAATAAAACATCAAAAGATGATGCGGCTCTACTCCATGACTTGTGTGAAACTCTGGAAGCGACTTCTTTATGTGCAATGGGAGGAATGACGCCCAACCCAATTCATTCTATAATTGAATTCTTTCCAAACGAATTGATTGAAAAATGACTTTATTAAAAGAAAAAAATTACGGTACACCAAAAGTAACTTCAGACAATACTGTAACCGGCTATATAGATGGTATTGAAATATCAGTTCCTGAAGGTACATCTATTATGAGAGCTGCTTCAATGGTTGGTGTCGATATACCGAGTTTATGTGCATCAGACAATATTGATGCATTTGGCTCTTGCCGACTTTGTATTGTTGATTTCGAAGGTAGAAAAGGTTTTGGCTATCCTTCTTCTTGTACATCACCACTCAATAATGGAATGAAAGTCATAACCAAGAACCATCATTTAGACTCTTTGAGAAAAGATTTATTAGAAATGTACACATCAGATCATCCACTGGATTGTAATACATGCTCAGCTGATGGTGATTGTGATCTTCAAACTCAAGCAGACAACTATCATCTATTAGAGAACAATCAATTAGTGCCTTCCAAATATAGCTCAGAAGATAGTTGTAACCATCTAGGAACTGAAGTTGATGCTTCTAACCCTTATTTTAACTTTGACCCTGACAAATGCATTGTTTGCTCTCGTTGCGTTAGAGCCTGCAATGAAGTTCAAGGTACTTTTGCTTTGTCTGTAGAATCAAGGGGGTTTGAATCAAAAATTAAACCTGGTGTTTCAGAAAACTTCTTTGATTCTGAATGCGTTTCATGCGGAGCTTGTGTGCAAGCCTGTCCGACAGGTAGCTTAATAGAAAAATCGGTGGTCGAAAAAGGCATGCCCAATGAAACAGTTTTAACAACATGTGCTTATTGTGGTGTTGGGTGCTCATTCAAAGCTGAAGTAAAAAATAATGATGTAGTCAGAATGGTTCCATACAAAGATGGAAAAGCCAACAAAGGACACAGTTGTATCAAAGGTAGGTTTGCCTGGGGTTATGCAAAACATCAAGACAGAATCACTAAACCACTGATTCGAAATAAGATCACAGATCATTGGAAAGAAGTGGATTGGGATGAAGCCATTCAATTTACTGCGAAACGTTTTAAAGATATCCAAAATCAACATGGTATTGACTCTATTGGTGGAATTACTTCTGCTAGAACCACCAATGAAGAAGCTTATATTGTTCAAAAGCTAATAAGAACTGCATTCAGGAATAATAATGTAGATACTTGTGCAAGAGTTTGTCACTCACCCACAGGCTATGGTTTAAAACAAACATTTGGAACATCTGCTGGAACGCAAAATTTTGAGAGTGTAGAAAACGCTGATGTCATAATGATTATTGGTGCAAACCCTACAGTAGGGCATCCTGTTTTTGCATCACAAATGAAAAGAAGAATACGAGAAGGCGCTAAATTAATTGTAGTAGATCCAAGAAAAACAGACATCGTAGAGTCACCTCATATAAAAGCAGACTTTCATCTGCCAATCTTACCAGGCTCCAATGTTCCATTTATTAATGCATTTTCTCATGTGGCTGTTCATGAAAACTTAATTGATCATGACTATATTAAAAGCAGATGCGAAGAATCAGCATTCAATGATTGGATTGAATTCATAAAAGATGACTCAAATTCTCCTGAAGCTGCAGAAAAACCAACTGGCGTTGAAGCGGATATTATTAGGAAAGCAGCACGCCTTTATGCTTCAGGTGATAGAAGTGCCATCTATTACGGTTTAGGTGTTACAGAACATTCACAAGGCTCAACAATGGTAATGGGAATGGCAAATCTAGCTATGGCAACCGGTAATGTTGGTTATATTGGAGCTGGAGTGAACCCTTTGAGAGGTCAAAACAATGTCCAAGGCTCATGTGATATGGGTTCTTTTCCACATGAACTCCCTGGTTATCGTCCCATTACAGATGATGATGCAAGGTCAGTCTTTGAAAATAAATGGAATGTTAAAATACAAAAAGAACCAGGATTAAGATCTGTAAATATGTTTGATGCAGCTGTTGGTGGTGAATTTAAAGGTATATATATACAGGGTGAAGATTTTGTTCAGTCTGAACCGAATACTCAGCATATAGAAGAAGCCTTTCGATCTATGGAATGCGTTGTTATTCAGGATTTATTTTTGACTGAAACTGCAAATTTTGCTCATGTCTTCTTGCCAGCAACTTCTTTTTTAGAAAAAAATGGCACATTTACTAATGCTGAAAGGAGAATTAATAGAGTTAGGCCTGTAATGAAACCAATTACAGGAAAACATGAATGGGAAATCACACAAGAATTGGCTAGTGCTATGGGTTATGAAATGAACTTCAAGTCTTCTGAAGAAATTTTAGAAGAGATCGCTGAACTAACGCCAACTTTTACTGGTGTGTCATTCAAAAAATTAGACGAAGTTGGAAGTGTTCAGTGGCCTTGCAATGAGTCAGCACCGCTAGGAACTCCAATAATGCATGTCGATGAGTTTGTTCGAGGTAAGGGGCAATTTATGATCACTGACTATGTGCCCACTACTGAAGTCGCTAACCGAAAATATCCATTGTTACTCACAACTGGGAGAAATCTCGTCCAATATAATGTGGGAACACAAACCAGAAGAACACATAATAATCTATGGTCTAATGAAGATGTGTTGGAAATACATCCAGCCGATGCATCTACCAGAGGTATCAATAATGATTCATTAGTTCTTCTTAGAAGCAGAAAAGGAGAAACGACATTAAAAGCAATTGTTACAGAAAAAATACCAGCAGGGGTTGTGTATACTACGTTTCATAATCCAGAAACTGGTGCTAATGTCGTAACAACAGAAAACAGTGATTGGGCTACTAATTGTCCAGAGTATAAAGTTACAGCTGTAGAGATTGAACCTGCAAATCATCGATCTAAATGGCAAAAAAATAGAGAAAAAGAAATAAATCAACTTGGACTAATCATCAATACTTAATAAATCATGCTATCTATAACTTTACCTGATGGATCAAAAAAGGATTTACCAAAGGGATCAACTGGTCTAGATTTAGCTAAAACAATAGGCCCAGGTTTAGCTAAAAGCGCAGTGGCAATATCAATTGATGGTGTTCAAAAAGACTTAGAAGATAAAATTGAACATGATAGTTCGGTATCAATAATTACTATTGATTCAGATGAAGGCATTGAGATCATGCGACATACCGTCGCAGCTCAAGTTCTTGCTGCTTCTATAAAAACTCTTTACCCAGAGTCAAAATTAGCGATTGGACCGACTATAGATAATGGTTTTTATTATGATGTTTTTTCCGAAAAAGCTATTTCATCAGATGATTTGGTGACAATTGAAAAAGAAATGAAGAGGGTTATTAAAAATAAATCTACAATCAATAAAACACTCCATTCAAAAAACGAAGTTTCTAAGTTCTTTAATGATAAAAAAGAAGATTATAAGTTAAGAATTATTAATGAAGCTGAGCAAGATAATGATTTCCAGATTTATACAAATGAAGACACTAAATTTATTGATCTTTGCATAGGCCCTCACTTACCAAACTTAAGTTTCATAGGCCCTTTTAAATTAACAAAAGTTTCAGGTGCCTACTGGAAAGGTGACTCTAGTAATGAAATGCTAACAAGAATATATGGAACAGCATGGAGAACTCAAAAAGACCTTGATAACTATCTTAATCAAATTGAAGAAGCTGAAAAAAGAGATCATAGAAAAATTGGAAAAGATTTAGATTTATTCAGCATCCAAGAAGATGCTGGAGGAGGCCTAGTTTTTTGGCATCCTAATGGTGCTAGAGTAAGAAATATTATTGAAAATTACTGGAAAGAAGAGCATCAAAATGCAAATTATGATCTTCTTTATACCCCGCATATAGCTCTTGATACGCTTTGGCAAACCTCAGGGCACACAGATTTTTATGAAGAATCAATGTATAAACCCATTGACGATGAAAATCAATTGTATCGTTTAAAACCTATGAATTGCCCGTTTCATGTTCTTGTTTATAAAAATACCCTAAGATCCTATAGAGATTTACCAATTAGATGGGCAGAACTAGGAACCGTTTATAGACATGAAATGACAGGAGCTCTTCATGGATTGATGAGAGTAAGAGGATTTACCCAAGATGATTCACATATTTTCTGCTCAGAAGAGCAAATTGAGCAAGAAATAAAAGATATTCTTGATCTCGCCCTAAAGATGTTAAAAACATTTAATTTTGAAGAATTTGAAATCCATCTTGCAACTAGACCAGAGAAATTTGTCGGCACTGAAGACATATGGGATAAAGCCACAGACGCCTTAATTAACGCATTGGAATCAAAAAAATTAGATTATAAAACAGACATTAGTGGTGGAGCATTTTATGGACCAAAAATTGATATTAAGATAAAAGATGCTATTGGAAGACTCTGGCAGTGCTCAACAATTCAATTAGACTTCAATCTACCAGAACGATTTGATATGAACTATATTGGTAATGATGGAAAGAAGTATCACCCGATTATGATCCATAGGGCTTTATTGGGATCCATTGAAAGATTTTTTGGTATTTTAGTCGAGCACTATGCAGGAAAATTCCCTCTATGGCTTGCTCCAACACAAATTTGCGTCATGTCAATTAACCAAAAACAAAATAAATATGCACAAAGCATATGTGATGAAATTAAAAAAAATGGCTTTAGAGTCGAAATTGACTTGAGAAACGAAAAAATAGGCTCTAAAATTCGCGATCACACTTTAAAAAAGGTACCGTATCTAATAATTTTAGGGGATCGTGAGCTCAGCAGTGAAGAAATCACTGTAAGAACTCAAAAGGGTGATGATTTAGGTAATATGGAACTTAAGAAGTTCTTAAAAAATATTGAAAAAGAACTAGCTGTATAAGGAGGAAACTATCGCTGCAAAAAAAAGGGTTCGGAAGAATAAGCAAATAAAAGCTTCGGAAGTAAGACTAATTGATGAAGATGGCACGCAACTTGGCATTCTAAGCATTAAAGAAGCAATTGAAATAGCTACGAATAAGGGCATGGATGTAGTTGAAGTCTCACCGAACACAGAACCTCCAGTTTGTAGAATCTTAGATTATGGCAAGTTCTTATTTGAACAAAAGAAGAAGACACAAGGTGCTAAAAAGAAGCAGAAGGTATTTCAAGTAAAAGAAATTAAATTCAGGCCTTTGATTGAAATAGGTGACTACGAAGTTAAATTAAATAAAATTAGGGCTTTTTTAGAACAAGGTAATAAAGTAAAAGTATCATTAAGATACAGGGGAAGAGAAATGAGACACGTTGAATTGGGTCATGATCTGTTAAAACGTGTAGTTGATGACATAGAATCAATAGCAGCTATCGAGCAAGATGCAGAGTTTGAAGGTAGACAACTTGTTATGGTCGTTGCGCCAAAACATAACTAAATAAAGAATAATAATGCCAAAATTAAAAACAAATAGAGGGGCTGCAAAAAGGTTTAAAAAAACCGGAAGCGGTAAATATAAAAAAAGTTCATCACATATGAATCATATATTGACTAAAAAAAGCAGTAAAAGAAAAAGACATCTTAGATCTTCTTCTCTCATTGCAGATGCAGACGTAAAGAGTATAAAAAAACTCTTACCTTATAGTTAAATTAGGGAAAAATAATGGCTAGAGTAAAAAGAGGCGTTACCTCAAAAACAAAACATAAAAAAGTACTGAAGAAAACTAAAGGTCAGTATGGTGCTAGAAGTCGCCTGATTAAAGTTGCTAAACAAGCAGCAACTAAAGCTGGCCAATATGCCTATAGAGATAGAAGAAAAAAGAAAGGTAATTTCCGATCCTTATGGATAATTCGGATTAATGCAGCAGCTAGGCTGTCTGACTTATCTTATAGTAAATTCATGCACGGTTTAAAATCTGCAAATATAGAGATAGATAGGAAAATTCTAGCTGATCTTGCTGTCAACGACCTGGATGCATTTAAAGCACTCTCAGAAAAGGCTAAATCAGCTTTAGAGAACTCTTAATATGACTGACCGTTTGTCAGATCTATCTAAACAGGCTCTCAAAGACATAAGAAACAGTTCCACATTAGAAGAACTTGATTCTGTTAGAGTTCAGTATTTAGGAAAAAAAGGAAGTGTCAGTAGTCAACTGAAGAAACTTTCAAAGGTTGATCCGGATGATCGTCCTAGAGTTGGTAAAGAAGTCAATAAACTTAAAAAGTTAGTTGAGAATGAAATTGCTAATAAGAAAAATTCACTGAATGATAAGAAAATTAAATCCAATATTGAAGACTCCGCTTTAGATGTCACAATGCCTGGAAGAACTACAATAATTGGTAACCCGCACCCAGTCACTTCCACGTTAAATGAAATTGAAAAAATATTTTTAAACGCAGGTTTTCTTGTTGAAGATGGTCCAGAAATAGAAGATGAATATCACAATTTTACAGCTTTAAATATTCCAGAAAATCATCCTGCAAGAGCTATGCATGACACTTTTTATTTTAACGCACAGTATTTACTTAGAACTCATACATCACCCATTCAGATTAGATCTATGGAAAAGTACGGTGTCCCTATACGTGTGATTGCCCCTGGTAAGGTCTATCGAAGAGATTCAGATATTACACACACACCAATGTTTCATCAAATTGAAGGTCTAGTAATTGATAAAGATATCAACTTCACTCATCTTAAAGGAGTTCTACACGACTTTATAAATACGTTTTTTGAAGAAGACATGAAATTGAGATTTCGACCTTCTTATTTTCCTTTTACTGAACCTTCAGCTGAAGTTGATTTATTGTCAAAAGATAACCAATGGCTTGAGATTCTTGGTTGCGGTATGGTTCATCCAAAAGTATTAACTAATCTAGGAATAGATAATGAAATATACAATGGGTATGCATTTGGTATGGGCGTTGAAAGACTCGCTATGCTTAAATACGGGATTAATGATATCCGACATTTTTATGAAAACGATTTAAACTTTTTAAACCAATTCAAGTAATTTATGAAACTTCCAGTTGAATGGCTAAAGGAACACAACAAAAAGATTACTGATGTTCATAATCTTATCCACAAGTTGACTCTTGCTGGTATTGAATGTGAATTAATTGATCATAATAAGAAACAAGTTATTGATTTCTCTTTAACACCCAACCGTGCTGATTGCTTTAGCCTCAAAGGAATTTTGCAAGAAATTGCAGCAATTGATAATACAAAATTAAAAAAACCAAGAAATCAAACCTCAGAGATTCATCATAATCAAAGCCTCCCTATAGAAATTGAATCAAATCAGGATTGTCCTGTCTTTGTTACTCGAGTTATTAAAGATTTTGACAATCAAGTGAGCTCCCCATCCTGGCTTAAAGATGGACTTGAGCTCTGTGGTTTTAAATCAGTTAATTTAGTGGTTGATATAGCTAACTATGTAATGCTAGAAACGGGTCAACCCCTGCATACATATGACCTGGATTCAATAAAATCAAAGATTATTGTTAGAAGAGCCAAAAATAAAGAATCAATCAAAATACTTGATGGAACCAGTAAAGTTTTAAATAAAGATTTCCTTGTTATTGCAGATAAGAATCAAACATTAGGTATAGCGGGTATTATGGGAAGTGAAGAATCAGGTATCTCTGAAACAACCACTTCTATAGTTTTAGAATCTGCATACTTTAATTTTGAAACAATTATGGGTAAATCACGATTACTTAATCTATATAGTGAAGCCAGCCTAAGATTTGAAAGAGGAGTAGACCCTAATATTCAATCTCAGGCAGTTGAACGTTTTACAGAGTTGCTAAATCAGGAAGCAGGGGGTAGCAATGGTCCAATTAAACAAACAGTCAGCGATAAGAATAAACCTAAGAATAACTTTATTTTTCTTAGAAAAGATCAAATCAGAAGAACTTTAGGTATAACCATTCCAAATAAATCTATTGTCAATATCTTGAAAAGGCTAAACATGGAGCTGCAAGAAAAAGACTTCGGCTATGAAGGGTGGAGCGTAAAGGCGCCTAGTTACCGTTTTGACCTTCAAGATGAATGCGATTTAATTGAAGAAATAGCGAGAATTTATGGGTATGAAAAAATACCTGAATCCACAGAAAAACAAAATATCAATCTTCAGTTAAACTCCTTGAGAGCAGAAAAGAGAGATGAAATTAGTAACCTTCTTTGTAACTTTGGTTATTCAGAAGTGGTGAACTATAGCTTCGTTAGTCCATCAATGAACTTACTATCAAAAAAATCATATTCTGATGCTTTGGACATACAAAACCCTTTGTCAATTGAAATGTCAGTCATGCGGAACTCACTGTGGCCGGGTCTGATTACTAATCTTTCTTATAACCTAAAAAGACAACAAAATGATGTTCGTTTATTTGAGATTGGAAAAGTCTTTTCTTCTCATAAGAGAATACCTGACGAAAAGCTTGTGATATCAGGTCTTGTTTATGGAAATAGGAACAATGAACAATGGGGTGAGACAACTACATCCATTGACTTTTATGATGTTAAAGGGCACTTGGAGAATATGTTTGACCAATTTAAAGTACTCCAAAATATTTCATTTAAAGCAGTTAAGCACAATATGCTGTGTCCTGGTAAAAGTGCTTCTATTAAGCTTAAAAATAAAACCATAGGCTTTATTGGTGAACTAAACCCAGAATTATCTAATGAGCTTAAATTGGACTCAAACCCGGTTATCTTCGAGGTAGATTATGATGCCTTAGAAATTAATAAAAACATTAGCCATTCTTCCTCTAAATATTTCCCATATTCTAGAAGAGATCTTTCCATTTTAATGGATGTTGATATAGAAATTAAATCCATAATAAAAATGATAGACGCTCTTAAAATCAAAGACTTAAGTAACATAATTATTTTTGATGCATACATGGGTGATAAAATATCTGCAGATAAAAAAAGTGTTGCTCTAGGCTTGATTTTTCAATCAAAATCACGCACCCTAAATGATGATGAGATCGATAAATATATGTTAAAAATCAATCACCTTATCGTCAAAAAAATGAATTTAATTATAAGATAATGACCTTAACAAAATCAGACATCGTTGAAGACTTAAACAATGAAATTGGTCTTAATAAAAGAGAAGCTAAAGAATTAGTGGACTCTTTATTTGATAATATAAAAAACAAATTGGAAAGCGGTGAAGAAGTAAAACTTTCAGGTTTTGGTAATTTTCAACTCAAAGATAAGTCACCCAGACCTGGCAGAAATCCAAGAACTGGTGAAGATGTTGAAATATCAGCACGAAAGGTGGTTACATTTAAATCAGGTCAGAAATTAAAGGAAGCAGTCAAAACTCTATCCAATGACTCAGAATAACCCTCATCTTCCCTCAATACCGACAAAAAGATACTTTACTATCAGTGAAGCTAGTAATTTGTGCGAGGTAGAAGCTCACGTATTAAGATACTGGGAACAGGAATTTACACAGCTAAAACCTATAAAAAGACGTGGAAATCGAAGGTATTACCAACGCCATGATGTTCTTCTTATAAGACAAATTAAAGAATTACTCTACGATAGTGGATACACTATTAAAGGAGCCAAACAGAAGCTAACACATGATGAATCTGAAAAAGTTTCTAAACAATCGACATTAAGTGATGTTAGATCTGATCTCGAAGCAATCATTGATATCTTAGATTAATATTTTTACATTTTTACGGGGCGTGGCGCAGCCTGGTAGCGCACCTGAATGGGGTTCAGGGGGTCAGAGGTTCAAATCCTCTCGTCCCGATAATATCTTTAGTTCTTTGTGTGTCCGTTAATGACTCTAGAGATTTGTCGCCTAGAATATCCTGTATCTGCAGCTATAGCATCTATTGACCAATTCATTTTATTAAGCTCTAAGACCCTTAAATGTCTATTCTTAACTGTCTTAGTTCTTTTATTAGTAACCTTCAAAAGTTTCTCTATTGAGTCAACTAAAATATCACTATAATTTTGATCCCTAGCTGTAGAACAGTGATCCCATAACATTATAAGGTTATAACAAGCGTCTTCAGCATCATCACGCCTTAAGGCCTCACGAAGAAAATGTGTTCTAAAAATAATATGACATGCTTCTTTTAAGTCTTCGTCAATTGATTCTTTATTTAGATAATTTTGAATAGCCTTAAGTTCTGCTTGCAAGCCAAAGCTAGCTAAGGTTAAACCTGCTTTGAATTCTAGTTCTCTAATTACATTGTCTACAATATTGTTCAAAATATAAATACTGTCTATTATTTTTCTATTAACATTATAATTATTTAAGAGTTTTTAAAATAAAAACACAAATGAAAAGTGAAAATGCATATCTAATTCTTCTGGGAATAATCACCGTATTATTCTCAACATTGCTGTTTGACTACTTTATTCCTATTTTTTGGGCAGTCATTTTTTCAATACTTTTCTCACCAATGCACAATGTCATAAATCGATACATAAACAGACCTTCGCTCTCGAGTTGTTTCTCTTTAATCGGTATCTTATTAATAGTCATCTTACCCAGTTTTTTTATTCTTACTGCAATTACAAATGAAATCTATCAAATACTTTCAAATATAGAATCAGGTCAATATGATATTCAGTCCTTTACGAAAACAGCCATAAGTGTATTGCCAATTCTTGAACAAGCAATGGATAAATTAGGCATAAACATTGAAACAATTGGCAAACAATTAAATGATTTAGCCTATGGTGTTGCTCAATTTTCCTACTCTGCCGTAATAAGAGCGAGTGAAAATATTGTCAATTTTGTTATCTCATTGCTGATAATGATTTACCTACTATTCTTTTTCTTAAGGGATGGTAAAACTATTTTAGATGCCTGCATAGAAGCATTCCCAATGGAGGATAAGCATGAAAAATTTCTTTTAGATGAATTTAACCATGTTACAAAAGCAACCATTAAAGGGACTTTCCTAGTGGCATTATCACAAGGTTTTCTTGGGTTTATAATTTTAACCCTGTTAAATGTTCAAGGCGCTGCATTGTGGGGCTTTATTATGGCTCTTTTTAGTATTTTGCCTGGTATCGGAACCGCGATCGTATGGTTACCTATTTCTCTAGTACTATTCTATAAGGGGTTATGGATTAATGCTTCAATCTTAATATTCTCAGGTTTCTTTATCATTGGTCTTGTAGATAACCTACTTAGGCCTTATTTAATCAGTAAAGAAACTAAATTACCTGATTATCTAGTATTACTAACCACTATTGGAGGAATCAGTTTATTTGGAATATCTGGGTTCGTTTTAGGACCAATTATTGCAGCACTTTTTATTTCGTTATGGTCATTGATGAAAAAAATGCATCCATAGGATGCATGGAAAAAGATGCCTATAAAAGTAAATTATTTAAAAGAATTTAAGCTAATAGTTGGTGCTGATAATTGTATTTCTGATCAATCAATAATAAAAAAATATCTTGAAGACTGGAGAGGACAAATCAGAGGTTCTACGCCTGTAATACTTTTTCCAAAAACTTTAGATGAAGTTCAACAAATTGTTTCATTTTGTTTTCTTAATGATATTAAAATTATAAGCCAAGGGGGAAACACAAGCCTATGTGGAGCAAATGTCCCACAATCAAGTGAACATCAAATAGAAATTATTTTAAATACTTCAAAATTAAATAAATTTTTGAGTATTGATCCATATAATCAATCAATCATCGTAGAATCAGGTTGCATTCTTCAGAATATCCAAGAAATTGCAGATGACAATGATCTATTTTTTCCTCTAAGCCTTAGTGCCGAAGGGTCATGCCAAATTGGGGGGAATGCTTCAACTAATGCTGGAGGTGTTAATGTTTTGAAATATGGCATGACGAGAGATCAGATTATAGGGATTGAAGTTGTGCTTCCTGATGGTTCTATTTTTTCAGATCTAAAATCATTGAAAAAAGATAATACGGGTTATGATTTAAAACAACTTTTTATAGGAGCTGAAGGAACATTGGGGGTCATCACAAAAGTGAGCCTCAAACTAGCATCTAAACCGAAAAATACGGTAACGGGTATGGTTGCGGTGAATTCTGTTGATGATGCAATCGTACTTTTACAAAATATAAAAACAGAATTTAGTGACTGTGTCACAGCCTTTGAATTCATGAGTGACACCTGTATTCAAGCTATAGAAAAATACTTGAGTCATATTAAATTACCTCTTGGGATTGATCACTCATGGCAGATTATTTTTGAAATCATTAACCATGGAGAACAAGATATTATTAATTTCCTTGAAAATAATATGGAATCAAGTCAAATTACCGATGGATTAATTGCTAATTCTGAAAAAGAAAAAAATGAAATATGGTTAGTCAGACATAGTATCTCAGAGGCAGAAAAATTATCGGGCAGAGGTTATCATCATGATATTTCGGTACCCATTAAGAGAATACCTGAATTTCTTGCAATGACCAAGCCGGCTATAGAAAGAATAGTAGGTAAATCAATAGTTTATACCTTTGGTCACTTGGGAGATGGAAATCTACATTTTACTAAACAACAACCAGAGACCATGTCTGAAACTGAATTTTTAGATAAAACTCATGAAATTAATCGTGAAGTACATAATGCTGCAGAAACTTTGGGCGGTTCATTTAGTGCTGAACACGGAATTGGATCAAAACTTATGGATGATTTGGTTCACTTTTCTGATCCTGTAAAAATTCAACTCATGCAAACTATTAAAAAATCCCTAGACCCAAAAAATATAATGAATCCTAATAAACTGATCAAAATTTAGATCGGTAATCAATAATCTTTATTTTAACCTCTTTTATTTTTCATTATTATGAGGAATATTTTTTTTGAGGTGGACGGTAAGAGAGTCGTATTATTTATCTTTATGCCTATTTGCTAATTCACTTGAAATTTCATTTAACCCTAAATCGGAAGACTTAAGTAGAACTAACATGTGATAAATGAGATCAGATGCTTCCCAGATAATATCACTGCTTGTAGGATTATCATCTAAATAAGCGACTGCAAGTTCACCACTTTCTTCAATTAACTTTTTAGCAATTAAACTTCGACCACCATCTAAAAGGCTATTGGTATAACTTCCTTTAATCGGGTTATTGATCCTTTCCTGAATGATTTCTTCTAGTTGGAAAATAAAATCATCTGAAATATTATTCATAATCTTACCTCTATATTATTATTTTTCAGGTGTGTTTTTAAATCAGTTATTCTGATGAGATTTTTATGGAACACTGAAGCTGCTAATGCGCCACTAACACCACTTTTTAAAAAAACATCAACAAAATGATTTTTTGTTCCAGCTCCACCTGAAGCAATGATTGGAACATTTGAAAGTTTCTTCATCTTTGAAAGTTGTAAAATATCATAACCTTTCCTAACGCCATCTTGATTCATGCAATTTAGTACAATTTCACCAGCGCCTCTATCTTGAACCTCCATTAACCATTCGCCTGTGAGTTTACCGGTCTGTTTTGTTTTATTAGGGTCTCCTGTATAGCTATAAACATTATATTGATCATTCATTTGAAAGCTATCTATGCCAACTACTACACACTGACTGCCAAATTTATCAGCAAGGTCATTAATCAGCTTAGGTGTATTGATTGCAGGCGTATTTATTGAAATCTTATCAGCACCAAAATTAAGTATTTCTTCTGCATCAACTATTGATTGAATACCTCCAGCAACACAAAAGGGTATATTAATCTGTTTTGCAACTTCATTGATCCATGAACGATCAACTCGTCTGCCCTCTGGGCTAGCAGTTATATCATAGAAGACGATTTCATCTGCTCCTTGACGGCTATATTTACTTGCCAAATCAATGATGTCTCCAACAACTTGATGATTTCTGAATTTTACTCCTTTAACCACCATGCCATCTTTAACATCCAGACAAGGTATTATTCTTCTTGTAAGAATTTTATTATCTCCCTATCTGTAATTTTTTGTTCTAAAAGTGATTTTCCTGCAACAGCAGCATACATTGATAGATCTCTTAGTTCTTGAAGATCATTTAAACTACTTATTCCACCTGAACAAATAATTTTAGAATCTATAGAATGTTTCTTGCACTTTTCATAAAGAAGTAAATTAGGTCCTTGTAATGTGCCATCTTTGCTGATGTCAGTTATCAGAAAGTTGAAAAACCCATTGTCATTAAATCTATTCATCATCGACCATAAATCTAGATCGGTCTGTTTTTGCCATCCCTCTATCATTACCATTGGCAAGTTATTAACAATAGTGACATCTAAAGCAATAATAACTCTTGGTTTTTGATCATCATCAAAACATGCAGTAAACACATTGAAATCTTTTATGGCAAAACTTCCTATGACGAGCTGTTTCAGATTAGATTTCAACCATTTATTTATATCCTCTGGGTTTCTAATTCCCCCTCCCATTTGGATATTTAAGTCAGTGCAGTTTAAAAGGTTATCTATTATGTGAGTATTAGTATTAACACCGTCTCTTGAGCCATTCAAATCCACGAGGTGAAGGTTGTTGCAACCTAATTTCTGATAATGTTTTGCAAGCTCAATTGGATCTAAATCATAATAGGTTACTTCATCAAAATTGCCTTGATAAAGTCGTACACATTTTTGATTCAGAAGGTCAATTGCAGGAATTAATTTCATAATATTTATAGGTCAGTAAAGTTCTTTAAAAGAATAGAACCCTGTTCACCTGATTTCTCTGGATGGAACTGTGTACCAACAAAATTATCTTTTTGTACTATTGAAGAAAATTTTTTAGAGTATGTCGTCGATGCTATAGTTTGACTATTCAAAGGAACATAGTAACTATGCACAAAGTAGAAATGTGTCCCGCTAGTAATACCAGTAGATAGATTGGATGAAGATTCTAGTTCAATTGTATTCCAACCCATATGCGGAACAGGGTAATTCTCTTGGGTTTCAAATAATTTACAACCATCACTAAAAACACCGAGACAACTAGTATCATCCTCCTCAGAGTGTTCCATAAAAATCTGCATCCCCAGACAGATCCCTAATGTTGGTTGTGAGAGAGTAGCGATTGTCTCAATAATTTCTTGTTGAGATAATTTATTCATGGCATTTTTTGCTGCACCAACCCCGGGTAGAATAATATGTGAGGAATTCCTTATTTGCTTAACCTCATTAGTGACAATGAAGTCTATCTTAATACGATCTAATGCAAATTTTAAAGATGCAAGATTAGATCCAATAGAATCAATAATAGCAACTTGCTTTTTCACTACTATAACAAACCTTTTGTGGTAGGCAGGTCTCCGCTGTCAGTCTGCTTAATGGCTTGTAATAAAGCTCTTCCAAGAGATTTAAAGCAAGCTTCAGCTTTGTGATGATCATCTTCACCCTTGATTGATATATGAATATTAGCTTTTATATTTTGACTAAGAGTATGAAAAAAATGAGCAATGAGTTCTGTTGGTAGATCACCAATCTTTTCCCTCTTAAATTCTCCTTCAAATTTAAAGTAAGGTCGTCCTGATAAGTCAATAGCAACTTCAGCAAGAGCATCATCCATTGGAAGTGTGAAACCATATCGGCCAATTCCAACTTTATTGCTAAGTGCTCTATATAAGGCTTCACCTAGTGTAATCGAAACATCCTCAACAGTATGATGTTCATCGATGTGTAAATCACCTTTGCAATCAATCTCTATAGATATACCTGAATGTTTAGCAAGTTGTTCAAGCATATGATCAAAAAAACCAATACCTGTGTTGATATTAATTGGTGACGATGCCGATAAGTTGACACGTGTAAGAATCTCGGTTTCATTTGATTTTCTTAAAACCTTAGCCTGACGATCAACACTAAGAATTTTATTTGTAATTTTATCCCAGACATCATCTTCATAAGGATCTATCATGATTCCTTGAATAGTCATCCTTTCTGCAAGCAACATATCTGTGTCCCGATCACCAATGACATAAGACCTGGCAGTATCAATATTCTCATGGGTCAAGAATTCAGTAAGAAGACCAGTTTTAGGCTTTCTGCAGTCACATTGATCCTCATCTAAATGAGGACAAATCAGAATTTTTTTAAAATCTATTCCTTGAGTAGAGAACAAATCAAGTATGAATGATTGGCATTTATCAAAAGATTCTTGAGGAAACGAATCAGTTCCAAGACCATCTTGATTAGATATCATCACAAAATGGTAACCATAATTATTGAGTTTCTTTAATGAAGATATCACATTGGGTACAAGTTTTATTTTCGATAAATCATCAACCTGATAATCTTCTGGCTCATAAATTATCGTTCCATCACGATCTAAAAAAATTACTTTTAATGCCTGATCAACCATGCTGCAACCCCTCGATTAATTTTTCATTCTGATCACTATTACCAACAGTGATCCGAACACAATTCTCTAAAGTAGGGTGGTAACTCACGTCTCTAAGAAGGAAACCTGAATCTTTCGCTGTGTTACAAAATTGAACCGCATTATTGACTCTAACTAACAAGAAATTAGTTTCAGAAGGGAATACCTCGATGACAGAATCTAATCTTAATAAGTTATCTTTCAATATTGCTCTCTCCTGAATAGTTTTTTCTATATTTTTTTGGGATTGTTTAACTCCCTTATTTGACAAAGCATCTAAAACAGATTTTTCAGCTAGCTTTGAAAAAGAATAGGGCGGGATTACTCGCATAATAAATTGACATATTTCAGGCTTAGCAATTAACAGGCCACACCTTGATCCTGCTAAACCAAACGCCTTAGAGAGCGTCCTAAGTATGACGACGTTGTCAAAGTCTTGAAGAATATCTCGATAGACACTTAAATCACTAAATTCTGCATAAGCACCATCTAATACCACCAGGCCCGTGTTAGAAACTTCTTGGCATATAGAATAGATTGTTTCTTTATCAAATGAATGCCCAATTGGGTTTGATGGAGAACAAATAAAAATTAATTTGGATTTCTTTGAAACAGTCTTTTGAAATAGCTCAGTATCAATAGCGTATTGATGGTCACTCATTAAGTTGACAGGAACTACCTTAATTCCTTGGATTGCAGCATAAAACTGATACATCTCAAAAGTTGGAGGAAAAATAATGATCTCATCTACATGAGGAGAACAAAATGTACGAATTAAAAGATCTATGGCTTCAGTGCTTCCACGTGTCACAACGCAGCAATCTTCATTAATGTTTAAGTAATCAGCCATTTTATTTTTGATTTCATCAGGCCTTGCATTTGGGTATAAATTTAGTTTATTCAATGCAGCAAACTCTGTGACCGTATAAGGGCTCTCGTTTGCATTCAATCTAATTTTATTTTTTACTTTTTTTGCAGGCACATATGGCTTTAGAGCCAAGACCTCGGGTCTGACCAAGCTTTTAACTTTCATTTATTTACCCTTACTTCGACAGCTTTTGCATGCGCTTCTAAGCCTTCAGATCTAGCTAAATTAATGATGTCATTTGACATTAATTTTAAGCCTTCTTTTGTGAGTTTCTGTACAGAAATAGCTTTTCTGAAACTATCTACGGAAAGCCCACTATATGAGTTTGCAAAACCTGAGGTTGGAAGCACATGATTAGTGCCAGTGCAATAATCACCAGCAGACTCTGGACTCCATTCTCCCAAAAAGATGGATCCTGCAGACTCTACCGCATCTAACCATTGTTCTGCAGATTTCATTGAAATGATTAAATGCTCAGGCGAATAGCTATTAGATATATCGAAAGCACATTTAATATTCTTTACATAAATAAACTTTGAGTTTTTTAATGATTGAGCTGCAATTTCTTTCGTTGAAATATTCTTTAATGCGTTTTCAATCTCAATTATGACCTCATTAAGAAATATTTCATCGTCACTTATTAAAATGACTTGTGAATCAACTCCATGCTCTGCCTGTGACAATAGATCAAAAGCAACGAATAACGGATTTGTGTCACCATCACTAATGATTAAAACTTCTGTTGGTCCTGCTGGCATATCAATAGAAACAGGTATATTTAAAGTTGATATCAACTGTTTAGCAGTAGTAACCCAGCTGTTACCAGGTCCAAAGATTTTACTCACTTTAGGAATTGTCTCAGTGCCATAAGTCATCGCAGCAATTGATTGTGCTCCACCAACTTTATAAATTTTATTAATGCCACATAAAACTGCAGCTGTAGCAATTACATCATCAACCAAACCTTCTTCATTGGGTGGAGAAACAACAATCCTTTCTTTGTTACCAGCCAGTTTTGATGGAATACCGAGCATGGTAACAGTGGAAGCGAGTGGGTTATTGCCTGCTGGTATATAAAATCCAACAGAATCAATAGGTCGGTAAATTGTTTGACATTGAACACCTGGATTAATATCAAGAGGATCTTTTTCCATACCCATTGAGTATTCATGAAATTTTTTTATATTTGATATTGCATAATTTATTGAATCTTTTAATACATTTGAAGTTCTATTTACTGCCTTATTAATTTCATCATCAGTCATCAAGAAGTTATTAATTTCAATATTGTCATATTGCAATGTGTATTTCTGAAGTGCAGCATCACCGTTTCTTTTAATGTTTTCAAAAATATCTATGACGATATTTTTCTGATCATCTAAATTACGAATAGTAGGTCTCTTTAAATTTAATTCCCGTTCTTCGAGTGACAATGAATCCCAATTTATTATCTTCATAGACATCTATTTCACATCAACATTTTTTCAAGAGGAACGACTAGTATTGAAGAGGCTCCAATTTCTTTTAAGCCTTCTAGGGTTTCCCAAAAGACTGTTTCTTTACAAACAACATGGACAGCAACGGTGTCATTAGTACCCTCAAGTGGCAAGATTGTAGGTGCTTCTGTTCCAGGTAACAGCTCAGTTATCTTTTGAATTGAATCCTTAGGTGCATGCATCATGATATATTTACTCTCACTGACTTGTATAACGCCATTAATTCTTTCAATTAGCTTATTGATCCAAGCTTCTTTCGAATCACTTAAAATCTGAGTCGAGCGTAAAACAGTGGCCACGCTATCTAAAACTATCTCACCCTGAATCAGATTATGAGCCTTCAAAGTATTTCCAGTAGAAACCAAGTCACAAATTGCCTCTGCCTTTCCTAAACTAGGTGCCAGTTCAACTGCCCCAGAAAATTGAGTGACATTAATATTTAAACTTTTTTCTTTTAGAAATTGCTTAACAATATTTGGATAGCTTGTTGCAATTGTTTGACCTTCAAGTTCATTAATCGATCGATAATTACTGGATTCAGGGTAAGCAAAAGCTAAGCGGCATTGACCAAAATTCAAGTCTTCTTCAAAACTAAATAAACAACCCTCCTTACTATCATCCATGGCTATTTTTTTTTCCAAGGCAACATTCTGTCCAACGATCCCCAGACTACACAAATTCTCTTGAATTAAATCAGGAATATCATCGTCTCTAACAAACATAAGATCGATTGGCATATTTTCTCCATAACCAATCAATTGATCCTTGGTTTGACTTATAATTAGTCCACATTTCTTAAGCAGTGTAGTGCTGTGTTCAGTCAACCTACCAGATTTTTGTATGGCTATATTTATCCTTGCCTCTGACACTATTTAATCCTTTTTAGTGCAAGGGCATAACCATCTGAACCGTCATATAGAAATCTAGCCACTCGACCAATGGTGGTGACACTAACTCCTGTCATAGAGTTGATTTCTCTATAGGTATATCCTTTATTGAGAAATTCTGCTACTAACCATCTATCTTTGATTGATTGAAGCTCTGCGGGTGTAAAAATATCACCAAAAAATGCACGATGCTCATCAAGATTTCTCAATGACATAATTGCTTTATACAATCTTTCTTCGGCAGCTCTCTCTTCTTTATTTGTTAAAACTCTTTCTAATTTCATAACTTTATACTATTGTATTAATGTGTTAATACATTATATTTATTTATTTATGTAATACAAGTAATAGAAGAGGGTGTTTTATGAAGAGATTTTAGATGCTATAGCGTTGCCCATATCCACAGTGCTAACAAAATTATCTTTCGATAAATCTACTGTAAATATTCCATCATCAAGGACTGACTCTACTGCTTTATCTATAGCTGATGCTTCTTCTTGTAGACCTAATGAGTATCGTAATAACATAGACACTGACAAAATAATTCCACATGGATTAGCTAGTTCCTTACCTTGTATATCTGGTGCAGAACCATGGATAGGTTCATAGACTCCAAAGTTATCATTGCCCAATGATGCAGACGGTATCATGCCTATAGAACCCGTTAACATTGATGCTTCATCAGTAAGAATATCTCCAAACAAGTTATCAGCTAGCACCACATCAAAATCACCTGGTCTTGATAATAAATGCATAGTAGCTGCATCTGCTAACATATGTTCAAGTTCAATGTTGTTATAGTTAATTCCAAGATAGTCAGTTGTAACACTTCTCCATAATTGGGAAGTTGCCATTACATTAGCCTTATCAACTGAAGTAATTTTTCCTCTTCGCTGTTGTGCAAGATTAGCTGCAACCTTAGTAATACGCTGGATCTCTGGGGTTGAATATTCACAAACATCTTTTGCATAATCATCCAGTCTTTCTTTCTCTCCAAAATAAATACCGCCAGTCAATTCCCGAACAAACATAATATCAATGTCGTCTAAGTAGTCATTTTTTATTGGAGAGCTATCAATTAATTGAGGGTAAGTCCTGATGTGTCTTAGATTAGCATAGACACCTAAATCAGATCTCATATCAAGGAGACCTTTTTCAGGTCTAGTTTTAGCTTTTGGATCGCTCCATTTAGGACCTCCAACAGCCCCTAGAAGAACAGCATCAGCTTGCTTACATAGATCCTGTGTTTCTTGGGGGTAGGGTGAACCCGTTTCATCGATGGCAATCCCACCAAAAAGAGCATTATTTAGGCTAAAACTATGACCAAACTCTTTTTCAATGACTTTTAGTATTTTAACAGCTTCATTAGTAACCTCTGGACCAATACCATCACCAGCTAATATTGTTACCACACTTTTCATTGTGATGTTTCATAGTTAGTAATTTCTAATTCTTGGCTCAATATATATCCCAGTTGATCAATGCCGTTCATCAAACAATATCTAGAAAATGGATCTACAGAGAAACTACATGAATTGCCTAACTCAGTTTCCAATTTAAGGTTATCTAGATCAACTGCCACTTCTAAACCTTCATTACCTAATAACTTTTTATGCATATCTTCTGGAACAGTAATTGGAATCAAGCCATTCTTTAATGCATTGTTTTTAAAGATATCTGCAAATGAGGTACTAATAATTGCTTTAAAGCCAAAGTCCACTAGAGCCCAAGGCGCATGTTCTCTAGATGATCCACACCCAAAATTATTTCCTGCTACTAGAATAGAAGAGTTTTTAGCCTCTGGTTTATTGAGAACGAAATCTTCTATTGGATGACCTAATTTGTCAAACCTCCAATCATAAAAAAGACAATCTCCAATCCCTTCTTTTGAAGGAAGAGTAAGAAATCGAGCCGGGACTATTTGATCCGTATCAATATCCTCATTGGCTAAATTGATTGTTGTCGAACTAAATTTTAAGATTTTCTCCATAACTTATTTGTCACCATATATTCTTGGGTCTTGTACAACACCAGATATAGCTGATGCAGCAGCTGTTTTTGGACTAGCTAAAATTGTTCTTGAGCCTTTACCCTGTCGACCTTCAAAATTTCTATTACTCGTGCTTACTGCTAATTTACCCTCACCAACTGTGTCTCCATTCATACCTAGACACATGGAGCAACCAGATTCTCTCCATTCTGCACCTGCTTTTTTAAAAATTTGATCAAGACCTAAACTTTCAGCTTCTGCCTTAATAGCTTGTGAGCCTGGAACAATCATAGTTCTGACATTACTATCAACTTTCCTATCCTTTAAAATATCGGCAGCATCTTGTAAATCTGATAATCTTGAATTTGTGCAACTACCAATAAAAACCACATCTATTGGTTTTTCTAGAAGCGGTTTACCTGATTCAACTTTCATGTAATTCAGTGCCTGTTTAAAACTTTGACTGCCATTATGATGTGGGACTTCTGCATCAATGGACATAACCATGCCAGGGTTAGTTCCAAAAGTTATCATGGGTTGCAATGCATCAATATCAATGTCAACTTCTTTATCAAAAATAGCGCCATCATCTGTCACCAAGTTTGACCATTTATTAACAGCCTTAACCCAGTCATCTCCTTTGGGTGACATGGGCCTATTTTCTAGATAATCAAACGTTGACTGATCAGGTGCAAACATGCCTGCACGTGCGCCTCCTTCTATACTCATATTACAAATTGTCATTCGTTGTTCCAATGACAGAGAAGAGACCGTGTTGCCTCTATATTCAATAACATGTCCAGTGCCTCCATCTACTCCTATGTCTCCTACAATTTTAAGAATAATATCTTTAGCACAAACTCCACTATTAAGGTTACCCGTCAAATTCACAGAGAGTGTTTTAGGTTTTCTTTGGAGAAGACATTGAGTAGCAAGAACATGAGCTACTTCAGTAGTCCCAATACCAAAAGCTAATGCGCCAAAAGCACCATGGGTGCTTGTATGACTATCACCACATACCATTGTCCTGCCTGGCTGAGTCGCTCCTAATTCCGGTCCTATAACATGAACAATACCTCTCCGATCACTCTCAAAACCATATAATTCTATACCGAAATCCCTACAGTTCTTGATCATGTCACGAATTTGATTAGCCGGGCCTTTTTCTGAAACAATATCAAGATCTTTTAAACTAGTAATGGGCACAGTAGGAGTAGAGTGATCCATTGTTGCTAAAACCTTTTTTGGGTCTCTAACTTTAAGATTATTTTCTCTTAAAAGAGTAAATGCCTGTGGTGTTGTTACCTCATGGATTAAGTGTAGATCAATATAGATTATAGCTGGGGTGTCATGTGTCTCAGGAACAACTACATGTTGTTCCCATACTTTTTCAAAAAGTGTTTTAGGTCTACTATTCAACGTTATCTAGCCAGCCCCACTGATCAACAGTAGATCCGTCAAATAACCCAAAAAAGGTTCTCTGAATCTCTTCAGTAATTGGACCTCTTGCTCCGTTACCAACCTGAATTCTGTCTACAGTTTTAATGGGAGTTATTTCAACAGCAGTTCCAGTAAAAAATAATTCATCAGCAAGGTAAAGTTCTTCTCTTGTAATTTCTCTTTCCATAACAGAATGCCCTAATGTTTCAGCAATTTTCATTACAGAATCTCTAGTGATTCCATCAAGGATGGATGAACTGAGAGGAGGGGTAGAAATGATATTATCCTTAACAAGAAAAACATTTTCTCCAGCTCCTTCGCTGACCATTCCTTTCGAATCCAAACAAATGCCTTCATCATAACCATTTTCTTTGGCTTCAATAGCCACAAGTGTTCCGGATAAATAGTTGCCTGATGCTTTTGCCATAACTGGAATAGTATTAGGTGCAATTTTATTCCAAGAAGAAACGCATACATCTACACCACTCTTAGCACTTTCTTTTCCAAGATAAGGTCCCCATTCCCATGCTGCGACGACGACTTCTATGTCATCATCTAGTGAGGCATGTAAACCAAGATCATTGTATCCTCTGAAAGCAATTGGCCGAATATATGCACCGTTATTTAATTCATTAGAAACAACAACGGTTCGACAAGCATCCATTATTTGATTTGAATCAAATGCCATATTCATCCTGTATATTTTTGCAGAATTAAATAATCGCTTAATATGATCCTCTAACCTAAAGATCCTAGTACCGTCATTTGTAGAATAAGCTCTAATACCCTCAAATACAGCTGCACCGTAATGCAATGCATAACTTAAAACATGGATTTGAGCTTCTTCCCAAGGAACAAGCTTGTTATTAAACCAGATGTGTTTAGTTGGTTTTAATGGCATATTTTCCTCTAATGTCTATTTTTATTTCTTTCTATTCTATTTATAACTTCAAGATAAGCTAAAGCGCCTGACTCTATTATATCTGTACTGATTCCATGACCCCTAAAGTCTTGACCTTCATAGCTTACACTAACAGTTACTTCCCCCTGTGCATCTTCACCGACGCTTACACTATGAATCTCAAAGTTGGTTAATTCAAGATTGTATCCCGTTATTTCTTCGATGGCATTAAAAACTGATTCAATTGGGCCACTAGAAGATTTCTTCTCAGTTGATGCTTCATGCATGGAGCCATCAATATGTTTTAGCTTTAACTCTGCATGAGCCCCCCAAGAAGATCCTGATGATGTTTCTAAATCAACAAGTTCCCAATTGTTTAATGTTCCTCCATCTACATTAAGAACGATTGCCTCTATGTCGCTATCAAATATATCTTTTTTTCTATCAGCAAGCTTTTTAAATTCTTTGAATGCAGGACCTAAATCTTCATCGCTTAATTCATAACCTAACTCGGTTACTCTATCGAGAAACGCATGTCTCCCACTATGTTTTCCAAGTACTAGATTTGACCGACCAATGCCCACGTCTTGTGGTTTCATGATTTCATAAGTTGAAGCATGTCTTAACATTCCATGCTGATGAATACCTGCTTCATGTGAAAAAGCATTATCCCCAACAATGGCCTTGTTCCTTGGGACATGCATGCCTGTGATAGTGGAGACTAATCTACTTGTTGGATAAAGCTTCGTGCTATCGATAGATGTGTAAAAATCGAAATACTCTTTCCTTGTTTTTATTGCCATACATACTTCTTCAAGCGAAGTATTGCCAGCACGTTCACCAATACCATTGATAGTACATTCAACTTGTTGAGCTCCAGATTCTAATGCAGCCAAACTGTTAGCAACTGATAAGCCAAGATCATCGTGACAATGGACACTAAAAATCACGTCTTCAGCATTATTACAATGAGTAATTAAGTGTTTAAACAATTCACCAAATTCAAAGGGTATGGTATAGCCAACTGTGTCAGGAATATTAATCGTTGTGGCCCCAGCTTCAATTGCAGCATTCACAACCTCAGTTAAAAACTCATGATCAGTTCTTGAGGCATCTTCTGGTGAAAACTCAACATTCTGACAATGCTCTTTAGCCATTTTTACAGCATTATAAGCTGCCTTTAAAACTTCATCTTTAGCCATATTCAATTTATGCTTTAGGTGTATCTCACTGGTTGCAACAAACACATGGATTCTTCGATTAGAATTTACTTCTAGTGCTTGATGAGCCTTTTCTATATCTTCCTCATTACATCGAGCTAGGGAACAAATAGTTGGTCCCTCAATTTCACTTGCAATTGCTTTAACTGATTCAAAGTCACCTGGAGAAGCTGCTGCAAATCCTGCTTCTATTACATTCACATTGAGTTCTTTAAGCGCATGAGCAATTTTCAATTTCTCTCCCAACGTCATACTGCAACCTGGGGCCTGTTCACCATCCCTCAAGGTTGTATCAAATATAATTATCTCTTTTGCTTCATTCATAAGTCATTACTCACTTTTAGTTCTTAGATTTATCAACTATTTTATTTGTCTCTATCCATGGCATCATCGACCTTAATTCTTGACCCACTTGCTCAATAGAATGATTGGACGCTTCTTCTCTGTATTGTTGCATCATTGGTCCACCTTTCCCAAGATTGCTCTTACGAGAATCATCCATAAATTCTTGAGCAAAATCACCTGATTGAATTCGATCTAAAATAGATTCCATAATCCGTTTAGTATCTGCATTGACAACTTTAGGACCACTAACATAATCTCCGTATTCAGCTGTGTTTGAGATGCTATATCTCATGTTTTGTAATCCACCTTCATAAATCAGATCTACAATAAGTTTTACCTCATGAAGACATTCAAAATAAGCCATTTCAGGAGGGTATCCGTTCTCAACCAGAACTTCATAGCCGGTTTGGATTAGAGAAGTAAGGCCTCCACATAACACAGCTTGCTCGCCAAATAGATCTGTTTCTGTTTCATCTTTAAAGTTTGTTTCAATAATGCCTGCTCTTCCTGATCCGATTGCACATGCATAAGAAAGCCCTATTGATTTGGCATTACCAGAAATATCTTTATGAACTGCCAATAAACAAGGAACGCCTGCTCCTGATTCAAATTGTGATCTAACAGTATGGCCAGGGCCTTTCGGTGCAATCATTATGACATCTAAATCTGCACGAGGAACTATCATTTCAAAATGAATATTAAAACCGTGAGCAAAGGCTAAAACAGCGCCTTCTTTTATATTATTCTCAATTTCATTCTTATAAATATCAGATTGCAATTCATCTGGTATCAACACCATCACCATATCAGCATCTTTGACTGCTTCACTTACTTCTTTAACCTCTAAACCTGCCGTCTCTGCTTTAACCCATGAGGATGAATCACTTCTAAGAGCCACAGTAACATTACCTCCTGAGTCTTTTAAGTTGTTGGCATGAGCATGCCCTTGTGAACCATAGCCTACAATCACCACGTTTTTATTTTTAATGATTTCTTGATCGGCATCTCTGTCATAATATATCTGCATATTTTTCTCCTAAGTCAGATCTTTTGTCCTAAAAAAAACCCCGCTATTTTGCGGGGCTCTTTTAAATTAAACTTTTATAAAAATCTATAAGTTAGCCCCACTAGCATCTATTTCTAGCAGAATTAGCAGTGCTTGGGCTAAATTAAGTGATTTATTCCCTATAAATTGATAGTTATTTTTTCTATTCATGTGGCAGATCTTCATAGAACTAAGTGTTTTTGTCAACTTTTATTAGATAAATAATTTTCCTAAACCATTAATCTGAACGTTTAAAGTTAAAAAAAAGAGGTAAATTACAATTTTATTTTAATGTTTTTTTGATGATTTACTCTTTGGAGTATTTTTTGATTATGCTATTATCATATCTTTTAAGGCGGTAGGGGTAGCCTTAATAATAACCGTAAAATCATCATAGAGGATTGTATATGAAAAATTTTCATAGATTAACTGCTAAGATTCTAATAGGTGGGGTAATACTAATTACATTACCAATGATTCTTCCTGCAGAAACATTGAGCCAAGTTCTGAATGGTCAAAATGAAAGAACACTTCTTGCTCAAGAGTCTCAACAAAGAGTTGAAAAGGTAGCAGAACAAACAAGAAAAATGGAAGATAAATACAGGGCCACTTTAAAAGAAATAGACGGTCTTGAAATCTACAATCAGTTACTAGAGCTCCAGATAGAAAATCAAGCTAGAGTTAAAGTTGATTTAGAGAAATCAATTATCGTTGCTTCACAGATTAATAGGCAAATTGTCCCAGTAATGACCAAGATGATTGAATCTTTGGATCAGTTTGTAGATCTTGATGTTCCGTTTTTACTGGAAGAAAGAAATAATAGGGTCGACTTTCTTAAAGAGTTAATGCAAAGAGAAGATGTAACTGTTGCCGAGAAATTCAGAAAAGTAACTGAAGCGTATCAAATTGAAAATGATTACGGTAAAACCATTGAAACCTATAAAGACACTCTAGATGTGGATGGCAAAACACTTGAACTAGATTTTCTTAGAATTGGAAGAATCTCTTTTCTGTACCAATCAGTTGATGGACAAGTATCTGGGGTTTGGAATCAAAAATCACGATCATGGCAAGATGCTAGTGATAACCGGAATGAAATTAAAGCTGGTTTAAGAATAGCTAAGAAGCAGGTTGCACCTGATTTAGTTATCCTGCCTGTAGATTCAGCGGAGGCTATATAATGAGAAATATTAAAATTATACTTACATTAGCCTGCTTTATGGCTATACCAGCTTATTCACAACAATCAGCCACAACAATTGATGGTCTCTTAGATAGGGTTGAACAAGGAAAAATTAATGACAACCAAGAAAATCAAAAAAGAGAAAGTGAATTTAGACAAAAAAGGGATCAACAAGAGACATTACTTGCTGATGCTGAAACCAAAAAAGTCATGGAAGAAATCAGAAGTACCGATCTAGAGGCTCTTTTTGAAAAGAATGAAGTGATTAATAATGATCTACAAGACACACTTAACGAAAGACTGGGAGCTCTTAAAGAGCTTTTTGGTGTTATGCAACAAGTGGCTGGTGACGCTAGAACTCGATTTGATAATTCACTTACAAATATTCAGTACCCAGACCGATCAGCTTTCTTAGAAGATCTAGCTAAAAAAATCGGAAGCAACTCTAAGCTTCCATCAATTGAAGAAATTGAAAGACTTTGGTTTGAGCTTCAAAGAGAAATGACTGAAGCTGGTAAGGTAGTAAAATTCACTGCAGATGTTATTGATACAAACGGATCGAAAGCTGCAACAGAGGTCGCTAGAGTGGGCTTATTTAATATTGTTGCTGATGGCAAATACCTTAATTATTCTCCCGAAACAGGAAATGTAACAGAAATACCAAGACAACCAGAAGGTCGACGATACGTTAGTAGCACTTCTGATTTATTTAGCGGATCTGATACCAAAATTGCTTTCGGATTAGATCCAACATTAGGCGGTGTGCTTGCATCATTGGTAGGTAGACCTAATCTAATTGAAAGGATTCAACAAGGTGGAATAGTTGGTTACTTGGTCATACTGCTTGGTCTATTCGGAGTTAGTATCGCAGGACAAAGATGGTATGTGCTTCAAGCAGCAGACAAAAAAGTAACTGCTCAACTAAATTCAAGCTCCATCAGTGATGATAATCCTCTTGGTCGTGTACTTGGTGTGTATGAGGAAAATAAGACTGTGGATACAGATACCTTAGAACTTAAATTAGCAGAAGCTGTATTTAAAGAAACCCCTGCACTTAACAAAGGATTACTTATAATTAAAGTAATCTCAGTTGTTGCACCATTAATGGGTCTTCTAGGAACAGTTACCGGTATGATTAAAACTTTCCAAGCGATTACTTTGTATGGAACAGGTGATCCTAAGCTAATGGCTGGCGGTATTTCTCAAGCACTTGTAACAACTGTATTAGGTTTGACAGTAGCCATTCCGACAACACTACTTCATACTATTGTAAGTGGTAGAAGCAATAGGGTAACTCAGATAATACAAGAACAGGCAGCAGGAATTATTGCTAATCATTCTGAAAAATCATCTGGTTAATTCTTGCTAAACGTAGGATTAAAGAATGAGTGATATATTTATCGCAGTAAGGGACTTCCTAGAAATGGGAGGGCAAGTGCTAAATCTTATAGCAGTAGTAATATTCCTAATGTGGATGCTTATTCTTGAACGCCTAGCTTTTTTTCAAACTGAACTTAAAACATTGAAATCAAGAACTCAATCGTTGTGGTACTCTAGAGACGATAGAAAATCTTGGAATTCAGATGCCATTCGAGAAAAATTAATCTCTGAATTCAGTATGTCTGCTAATAAATTTATTCCAATCATTAAAACACTTGTTGCGCTGTGTCCTCTTCTAGGGCTAATGGGAACAGTCACTGGTATGATTGAGGTATTTGATGTTATGGCAGTTTCTGGATCAGGTAATGCAAGATCCATGGCTTCAGGAGTATCAAAAGCAACGATTCCAACTATGGCAGGAATGGTTGGGGCACTTTCAGGAGTGTTTCTTGTAACTATATTAACTGAAAAAGCAACTTCAGAAATTGATGATCTTGAAGAATCCTTAGGATCAGATCACTAACTAACTAAGAGGAAACAATAATGAGAAAAAATTTATTTCAAGCAGCACAACAAGAAGAAGCAGAAATTAACTTAACGCCGATGTTAGATGTAGTCTTTATCATGTTGATTTTCTTTATTGTAACTGCCTCTTTTGTTAAAGAATCAGGTTTAGATGTTAATAGGCCTGATGCACCAACTGCGGTCAAAAAGGAAAATGCTAATATTTTAGTTGCAATAGGATCTAATAATGAAATCTGGATTAATAGAAGACGCATAGATCCAAGAGCAGTAAGACCAAATATAGAACGACTCCATGCTGAAAACCCTGAAGGGTCAGTTGTAATTCAAGCCGATAAAAAAGCATTTCATGAAACAGTTGTCACGGTTATGGATGCTGCCAGACAAGCTGGGGTCTATAACGTTTCAATTGCTGCGGAAGCCGGAGAATAATTCTAATTAAGCATTATGTCTGAAGCAACTGAACAAATTAAAACTAACCTTGGTATAGAAGATCCAATAAAACGCTTAGTCGTGGCTGCGATAGTAGCAGTGTTTACTACCTTTTCTATTCTTTGGTTAATGCAAGTTCTAATTGCCACAGGTAAAGGTGCTATTACCTCTAAATATGAAGGTAGATTTGTTGATTTTGTCCGTATAAAGAAAGACGAGGATTTAGATTTAAAAACTGCAAAGCCAAAAAAACCACCTGAACCAGAAGAACCTCCACCTGATACCCCTCAACAATTAGATGATATTGATACTTCTGCTGAAACAGTCAATATAGGTGCTGTGGACACAAATGTTGGAGTAGGGGCAGGAATAGGCGGGTTTAATGCTGGAGAAGGAGAATATCTTCCAATCGTAAAAGTTGCCCCTATTTATCCTAATAGAGCTCTATCTAGAGGTATTGAAGGCTGGTGTATAGTTGAATACACAGTTACCAGAAGTGGCACAACGGCTAACGGTAAAGTCGTTGAGTGCACAAGCAGTTTGTTTGCAAGTGCTTCACTTAAGGCATCAGGTAAGTTTAAATATAAACCAAGAGTAATCAATGGCACACCCATTGATGTCCCTGGTGTGCAACATAAAATTACATTTGAATTAGAAAAATAAAATGAGATCAAAAATAATATTTATTTCCCTTATTGGGCTTCTGTTAACTGGACTTGATGTCAACCATCATTCGATTGGCTTCAACACAGCTCAATCACAAGAGGATAACAGTAAAAGAAAAACAAAAAAAACAGGCTCAATGACTGAGAAAGTTGCAAAAAAACTTGGTGAAGCTCAAGAACTCATAGAGGATGAAAAACTTGATGAAGGGGTAGCGATATTGAATGAAATCCTTGAATTTAAAAAATTATCACCTTATGAAAGGGGCCAAGTAAATTACTTCTTCGCCTATGTCCGCTATCTTAAAAATGACTTAAAAGGTGCAATTATCTTCTATAAAAGAGTTGCAGAAGACCCTAACGTTCCAGACGGTTTAATTGAAGCATCAAAGTTTACAATTGCACAACTCTACTTTCAGATTGAAGATTGGCCGAAAGTTATTACCGCAGTCGATTCATTACTTGCAGATCAGCCAAATAGAACTGACCTATACATACTTAAAGGGTCTGCAATGTATCAACAAAAACAATACGAAGAAATGATACCAATTATCAAAAAAGCTATCTCTATTGCTGAAGAAGCAAATGCATTTAGACTAGAACAGTTACAAAGGAACATCACTGAAGTAGCAAGCAAATATAGAGTTAAGTATGATAAGGATCAAGTTGACTACATCTCATTAGCTTCACAATTAAAAATAGAACTCAAAATGGAGTTAGCTGAAACTCGAAAAAGTAGTGAAAAATACGTTGAAATTGAAGACGCACTAAAAGGTCTAGAAACAGATACAAGAAATCTAGCTATTGGTCCTACAAAAGAAAACTGGTGGCTACTTCTGCGTGCTGCTTATTTTGAACTTGAACAAATGGAAAACGTGAAAACAGTGCTTCAAAGGTTAGTGGTTGAGTGGTCAAAAAAAGAATATTGGACACAACTTTCAGCATTTTACGGGCAAGATAGACAAGAAAAAGAACAGATGGCTGCATACCAAACTGCTTATCATGAAGGCTACCTAGAAAAGAGTTCTGAATTTGTTCAAATGGCTCAACTCTATCTCTCTGTTGAAGCCCCTTATGAAGCTGCAAAAATACTTCAGAAAGCATTTGATGAAGGTAAAGTTGATAAAGAAGAGAAAAACTGGAAACTTCTAGCTCAAGCCTGGTTTCTAGCTCAATACGATGAAAAAGCGATAGTTGCATTGAGAGAGGCAGCTAAACTATCAGATGACGGTGAATTGGATATTAGATTAGCACGTTCTCTTTCAAATATGGCCAATTACAAAGGCTGCATTGATGCAGCACAAACTGCTATAACAAAGGGTGATCTAAAAAGATTAGATGAATCCTACATTACTCTTGGGATGTGTCAGTTTGAAGAAGCACTGTACGATGATGCTAAACAAGCATTTGCTAATGCAAAAATTGATGCGGACTATAGAAATGATGAAGCTCTCAAGGAATGTGCTGTATCAGAAAACTTAGAACTTCAAGAACTATTAGTTACCTTAGAAACTCAGAAAGCGTTTAGAGAAATGAATAAAGAGATTGAGGGTAAAGTCATTTCATGCCCTATACCTTCATCAGTTAAAACTGTGGCTAATTGGCAAAAATTCCTAGAAAAAGAAGTCGAACGAGTCACGATGTTAGCAAATCAGAAAAAAGCTCTTCTGGAGCTTTTAGCTAGTAATGAATCGAAGGCTTTATCGTTTTAATCTCAGATTAAGTCACTAAACATTCTTAGAGCTGTAACCCCTAAAAACAAAGCAAATAGCTTTTGTAGCAAAAATTGAGATGATCGATGTGCTAGATTCACTCCAATAGGAACTGTAATTAATGTTATTGGAACTATTAATAAAAAAGCCATCCAATTTACATAACCAATAGAGAACGGTGGGAGAATATCAGTCTGTTGAAGGCCACCAAGCATAAAACCTAGAGAAGCTGGTATTGCAATCACAGTTCCAAAAGCAGCAGAAGTGCCCACAGCTTTTTTTATTTCGATGCCTGAATAATTCATAATTGGAACACTCAATGTCCCACCACCAATGCCCATCATTGCAGAGATTAAACCAATAAAGAAAGGCGAGATTCTAAAAATTGATTTAGGAATAGTAAAATTTTTATTGCTATCTCTCTTAACGAAAAACATTTGGATAGAAACAAATGAAGCAATTACAGCAAACAGAAGTGTCAAAACCATAAAAGATGAATAAATTGCTAGCACACTGCCTAAACCTGCTCCGAATGCTAATGGAATAAGCCACAATTTAAAAACATTTTTATCAAAAGAGCCTCTAACTCTATGTTCAATCGAAGAACGAATACTCGTTGGTATTATTATGAACAATGAAGTGGCCACAGCAACATGCATAATAATTGACTGATCAAACTCTAAAAAATTCAATACATAATAGAGTAGGGGAACTATAACAATACCTCCACCAACACCAAGCAGACCTGCTAGGACTCCAGCTAATGATCCAGCTAGAATTATCAGCACTAGAAAATCAGTTTGGTTAAGAATTTCCATAATACTCTTAGTATAAAAAAGGCCGGTATTTCTACCGGCCTTTATATTAACAATTATCTAAATTGATTATTTAGAAATCGTATCGGTATGAAACCCTCCATAGTCTTGGCATGTCTTGGAATTGTGTTACAAAACCAAGGGTACCAAAATCTAATGTAGAATTAGCATTCCTTTCATCAGTACAATTTGAACAGCCAGCAACAACTCTCCAATCACCATCATTTGGACGATAAGTAATATTAAGATCAACCTTACTAACAGCAGGTCTAAAGCCATTAGGAGTATTATTTTGATTGCTGTAATATTCATCTGCCCTATTGACAACAGCAGTCATACCAACTTCTCCATTAGCAACAGCTCGATCATAAAGAATACCGTATCTGTATGAGAAATCTGGGGTTCTTTTAAGGTCTTTCTCTGCAATTCCTTCCGCACCAGGCTTAAGATCTGTGTAACGTCCCTCTAGAGTTGCAAGATTAGCAAATAAAGTAAGGTCATCACGAATCGCATAGAGAAATTCGCCCTCAATTCCATCAACCTCAGCATCGGCTTTATTTGAATAAACAAATGCACCAGTTGCTTGATCAATTGCTGTGATCTGAAGATCAGTGTAACTGGCACTAAAGTAAGTTAGATTAGCCCTTATTTTGCCATCATTCCATTCACTCTTGACGCCCATTTCAAAGTTATCAACGAATTCAGGTTTAAGATCTTTAAAATCAGCAGCAGCAGTTACACGAGAAGCCCATCCACCGCCTTTAAAGCTGTCTGCAATGCTGGCATAAAACATGATGTCATCAGTGTATTGGAAATCCAAAACAACACGGCTAGTAAACTCATCTGTATCTATTGAAGTTTTGGTTCCTAGAGCTTCAAGAGTTGCATTGTCAAACGGTTGACCTATAGCTGCTGTAGATAACCATCCGCTTCGATCCATAAAATTAGATTCGTCTCTGGCTTCCCAAGGTACGCCATTAAGATCAAGAAATTGTTCAACATTTACTTTTCTCTCATCCTTAGTGTAACGACCGCCAACAGTTATGCCCCAGCCGCCACCTAGATCAACAGAAATATCAGTATAAACAGCTCTTGCTTCAGTAACATTTGTCAAATCTCTCATAAAAGTGCCAGCTACTGCACCGCCGAATAAGAATAGAGCATCACCAAATAAAACTGCATTATCATCATCATAATAAGACGCGCCTGCAGCCCATTGGATACCAGGGTAATTTGCACCATCAAATTCACCAGTAAAGTTTAATTCAAAACTCTTTTGGATATGGTCACTTAGATTGGGAATTGAATACGCTGGTGTAGGTTGATCTGAATAATCATTATTAAAGCTATGTTCTAAATCTCGATCAGCAGCAATTAATTCCATTTGGAAATTATCAAAATCGATCGTTGCTTTCATACTTATTGCCATTAGCTCAGTACCAGCCCAAGTATTTTCAAGACCACTTTCTACGAGAAATAAGTCATCACCGCAACATGCACTCAACTTGTTAGCACCTACTGCTCCACCAGTATCATCATTTGAATATTCAGCTGTGAATAAAAATTCAGTTCGATCATTTGGAGCATAGAGAATTTGAGCTCGGGCTCCATTAGCATTTCTTTTCCATTGTTCTTTATTTAGAGTTACGTTGTAGAGAAACCCCTCATCTTGATCAATATAGAATGTGGTAACTTTAGCAAAAACTTTATCTGTTAATGCAAAGTTAAGTTTTCCTGACATTTCTATTGTTTGATATTCACCATAAGCAATATCAAACCATCCCTCTGTTTCTTCTGTGGGTTTTTTTGTGATAATTCTCACGGCTCCACCGGTCGTGTTACGACCATAAAGAGTTCCTTGTGGTCCTTTTAGGACTTCAACGCTCTCAATATCATACAACCGAGAATTATTTGCAATTTGCCGAGAAACGAAAACACCGTCGACAAAGGTTCCTACAGCTGGATCAAGAGTAGCTACGGATTCATCCTGACCAATACCTCTAATAAAATAAGCCGCAGCTTGAGGTAAACCAACATTAGTAACACCGGTCATTCCTGGAATATTTTTTACCAGGTCAATGGGATTACTGATATTAAGTCGCTCTATATCATCTTCAGAAAAAACTGAGATAGATATTGGTACTTCTTGTAAAGACTCAGATCTTTTTTGAGCTGTAACAACAATTTCTTCTAAAGCTCCTGAACTTTGAGCCCACACGTTGGTATTAAGTGCTATTGCAAATAAACCACCGATTATAGGCACAATTAATTTGTTTACTTTCATCATATTCCTCCATTAATCTAAAAGTAGAGTGTAAGTTTATCTTAATAACAGATTAAAAGCATAATAATCACTTTTATAAAAAAGATTTTATTGATGTATAAGCTCAATAATCTCTTGGTTTTGGCCGCGGACCACTGTGCATATTTTGCTTTGTAGATTTGGTAAACTGCATCTATAGGCATCAGAAGTATTTATCTCGCCCTGATAGCAGAGAAAACTAACAATAGATATCCCTGGAAGCAAATAACCTGACTCACCTAATCTCTTTTCTGACCCTTCTGGTAATTCGTCTATTTCAATTAAGGATTGATCTTTTATTGGAATAGCTGCGGATTTGTATTTTGTATTCTCAGGTTTTCCAAACACTCTTGAAATCGCTCTGATACGTGAATCCATAACTGTTGCTTTTTCTAAATTAAAACTATCGCAATAAAAATTTTGCATCTGCTCCATTGATTTTCCAGCTAAGATCACAATAAATGTTTGATCAACATCACATCGAGCTTCAGGGCTATCAAACTCTTGTAACTTGGATTTAAACTGAGTCAAATAAAGAATCTCCTTTGAAGGCCCTATAACCTGCATAGCACGTATTTGATCTGTAAAAGATAGGTCTGCTGGTGGACCTATGATTTCAAATTCTGAGTTGAAAAGCTTTTCTGCTAAATCATCAACATCTTTAACAATCAATTCAGCTGCATTCCATCCAGGGCTTTTAAATGGGACATAGTCATTTTGGATCTCTTGTTCAACGAACCTAAAAGAAAAATCACCAGAATTCTTGGGTTGTAACATTAAGTAGTTTGATCCCTCAATATTTTTAGCGTTCCAATTAGTAGCTTCTTGTTTTGTGATCTGACCTCTATCGACTATTCGATAGCCCAAAAACTGAGTATATAGCTCTGCCGTATTTGATAAATCCGGGCAGGGAATGGTTACAGCTGAAATTCGTCCTATATTCATATGAACTATTAATTCAAAAGATAGAGAATATTACAATATTTGTTACACTTGACCACAAATAAAAATTCAATAGTGGGAGTGTTATACGTGTCTAAAGTTTCAATTCTTGAAGTGGGTCCTAGAGATGGTTTGCAAAGTGAACCTGAGATTCTACCCACCGAAGTTAAAAAAGAATTTATCACTAGAACCATTAATGCTGGAATCAAAAATATTGAGGTCACTAGTTTTGTGCACCCTAAAAAAGTCCCTCAGATGGCGGATGCTGAAAAACTTGTGGAGAGCCTTCCAGATAGAGACGATGTAACTTATATTGGTTTGATAATGAACCAGAGAGGTTTTGAAAGAGCCAGAGATTGCGGTATTGATGAGGTGGGCATGGTCATTGTAAGTACTGACACATACAACATGAAAAACCAAAATGTGGTCACACAACAATCCATTGATAATTGGCTTGATATTGCATCATCAGCTAAATCAGCTGGTATCAGAACGAGCGTAGTAATTGCTTGTTCCTTCGGTTGTCCTTATGAGGGAGAAGTTGATCCTGAACACATTGCTTCTATTGCTGAACAAATATTAAAAGGGGAACCTGATGTCATAGGTTTAGCTGATAGTGTAGGGGTGGCTGTGCCGAATCAAGTTAAAACAACCTTCGCTCTCATTAAAGATTTAGCCCCAACAATACCTCTAAGAACGCATCTTCATAATACAAGAAATACCGGGTTAGCTAATGCTGCAGCTGCTGTTGAAGCTGGTGTAAGTATCATTGATGCTTCAACAGGAGGTATTGGTGGATGCCCCTTTGCCCCTAAAGCCACTGGTAATATTCCAACAGATGATCTTCTTTATATGTTAGATCGATCGGGTATTGAGACTGGAGTGAACTTAAAAGAAATTGTAAAAACCACAGATTGGTTAGAAACTCAACTAGGGAGACCAGTCCCTGCCATGGTCCCGAAGGCAGGAATTTTTCCAGAAAATGCTGAAATTAATATGCAATAAAAGTATTATTAGCAGTCAAGTTTTTAATTAAGATGATTTTAAGATCTAGTAAAAATCAAGAATCATTTGAAAGAAATTTTAAATCTATTCTTTCTTTCTAAATGTAAATAAAAAATTAGGAGTTAATATGAGCTATCGACTAGGTGTTGATGTAGGAGGAACTTTCACTGACCTTCTACTTGTAAATGAAAATTCAGGTGACCTTCATACTGCAAAAGTACCCAGTACCCCGGAAGATTCATCGATTGGAGTTTTTAATGGTATTACTAAAGTCTGCTCAATCGCCAATATAGATCCCTCAGAAATCACCTCAGTAATGCACGGCACCACAGTAGCAACGAATACTATTCTTACTGGCACAGGTGCGAAAGTAGGTCTAATTACAACAAAAGGCTATCGTCAGGTTCTTCAGATCGCAAGATCTTTTGTACCAGGTGGCTTGGGTGGTTGGGTTATCTATAATAAAAGTGATCCTTTAGCACCATTAGCTCTAACTATTGAAGCTGATGAAAGAATGTCTGCAAAAGGTGAAGTGCTTTCAAAGCTTAAGAGAGGCCAATTGGCTAAAGATATTAAGGAATTATCAAAAAAAGGTGTTGAAGCAATAACAGTGTCATTAATTAATTCATACGCTAATGATCAACATGAAAAAGAAATTAAGTCACAAATAAGGAAGAAGAAATTATTACCTAAGATTCCTGTTTCTCTTTCCTCTGAAGTTGTTCCAGAAATGCAGGAATATGAAAGAACAATAACGACTGTAGCTAACTCATATGTCAGACCAAAAGTAGCTGAGTACGTTAAAAATCTTCAAAATGGTTTGAAGAAAATGAGAAAAGACATCAAGTTACAGATTCTAAGATCAGATGGTGGATTAGCATCTGCAAAAGCAACTTCAGATTCACCCGTAAATCTTTTAATGAGTGGACCTGCAGGAGGTGTATCTGGTGCTATTTGGATTGCTAAACAAGCTGGTTTTGAAAATATTCTAACTTTTGATATGGGTGGAACATCCACAGATGTATCACTGGTCAAAGATGGAATCGCGGAACAAAGTAGAGAAACATCGGTAGGAGATGTGACTGTCCGTGCTTCCTCTGTTGATGTAAGAACAGTAGGTGCAGGAGGAGGTTCTATTGCTCATGTACCTGAACTAACTGGTGCATTAAGAGTCGGCCCTCAAAGCGCAGGAGCAGAACCTGGTCCAGCAGCTTATAACAAAGGGGGTACCGAACCCACAGTAACTGATGCCAATGTAGTCTTAGGTTATATGCCAGGAGTTGAATTGGGTGGAGACTCGGAATGGAAAATAAGGAAAGATCTAGCTCAAGACTCAGTAAAACCTGTAGCCAGTGCGTTAGGATTATCCGTCAATAGAGCAGCAGCAGGTATCATCGATATTGTAAATGAAACTATGTATGGTGCACTTCGATTGGTTTCTGTTGAGAAAGGATATGATCCTAGAGAGTTTGCCCTAATTGGTTTTGGTGGAGCCGGTCCATTGCATGCTAATGCTCTTGGCAAACTTATTAATTCTTGGCCGGTCATAATACCACCTGGCCCAGGAGTACTATGTGCTTATGGCGATGTAACAACTAATATTCAAGATGAATCGTCTATGTCGTTTATTAGAAAGTTTAAAGACACTAACAAACAAGAAGTAGTAAAAATCTTTACCGATCTTGAAAAGAAAGCGTCTAAAACGTTAGATGCAGAGGGTTCTCCTAAGAAAAATAGAACAACCTCTTTTCAAGTTGATATCAGATATCATGGTCAAGGTCTTACTATCACAGTAGACTTTGAGTTATCAGATCTCAAAAAGAAAGGACTTAGTGCTATCGGAGATAAATTTGATGTTCAGCATGAACAACTCTTTACATTCTCTTTAGATGCTGAACAAGAATTGGTAAACCTTAGGGCTGTAGTAAAAGATAAAGCATTAAGTGTAAAAGCTCCTTCAGTTGGTAGAGGTGGTAAAGAGCCTACTAAGAAATCAATCATTGATGATAACGCTGAAGTCTTTATGGAAGGAAAAAAACAAATAGCTACGATTTACAGACGTTCACTATTAAAACAAGGCAATGTTGTCCACGGTCCAGCAATTGTGACTGAGATGGATTCAACGACACTAATTTTATCAGGACATAATGGTCGAGTTGATAAATTTGGCAACATTCTAATTAACCCAGACGCTTAAGGGAGTATGAAATGACAGCAAAATTAATTCAAACAAACGATAAACCATTCAAGAAAGTTAAACTTGATCCTATTACTCTTGATGTGATAGAAAATGCAATGTTCTCAGCCAGATGGGAAATGGATGCAGTGTTATTTAGAACCGCTATGTCCCCAGGAATAAGGGAACAAGGTGATGAATTTCCAATGATTGCCAATCTTGAAGGTAAAATGGTCGTAGGCCAATTTGGTAGCTTTATTCATGGCTTTAAAGAAGCTTTTGAGGGAACTATTGAAGAAGGTGATATGTTCCTTACCAGTGATCCTTATGCTTGCAATGGTGCTGTCAGTCATAATAATGATTGGCTTCTTCTTAGACCCATTTTTAAAGACGGAAGACTGATCAGTTATGCTGCTATGTTCGGTCATATGACTGATGTGGGTGGAAAAGTTCCTGGAAGTTTACCGACAGATGCAACAGAAATATTTGAAGAAGGCATTAGAATCCCACCAACAAAAATTTACAAAAAAGACGTGCTTCAAGAAGATATGCTTGAACTAATATTGCATAACTGCAGGTTGCCTCAATGGAATAGAAGTGATTTTAATGCCATTGTAGCGTCAATTAGAACAGCAGAAAAAAGAGTTATTGAAGCGGCGGAAAGATTTGGTGATAACGTTTATTACTCAGCATTAGAAGAACTTCTAGATCGTAACAAAAAAGCGATGGCCAAACTGATTAAAACAACAGTACCCACTGAAAAACAATACTTTGAAGACTACATTTGTGATGATGGCTTGGAAATGGGTCCTTACAAAATCAAATGTGCTATGTGGAGACAAGGCAATAAAGTTATTTTTGATTTCGAAGGAACTGATCCCCAGTCAACCAGTTCAATTAATTTCTTCTTGAATGAAGAGATGTTTAAAATGTTTTGTGGCGTATATATGATTATGGTGTTTGACCCTGCAATTATGTTTAATGATGGTTTTTATGATCTGATGGAAGTAAGAATCCCAGAGGGCAGTATATTAAAACCAAAATATCCTGCAGCTCTTTCATGTAGAACACATGCATTAGGAAGAATATTTGATGTACTTGGTGGATTATTAGGACAGGGAGCTCCTGACTTCCTCTGTGCAGCTGGATTCTCAGACAGTCCTCATTTAATGTACTCAGGCTATGATAAACATGGTGAATGGTATCAACTCTATATGATTGGATTTGGTGGCGTTCCTGCGAAGCCAATGGGAGATGGTCCTGATGGTCACTCTCTATGGCCCAGCTTTACCAATGTGCCTAATGAATTTCTTGAGAGTTATTTCCCCTTAGTAATAGAAGAATACTATACCGTTCCTGATTCAGGAGGAGCAGGCTTCCATCGTGGAGGAAATGCTTTAGCAACCACTTATAAATTTCTAGAACCAGGCAATGTATCCATACATGATGACCGATGGCTCACTTACCCATGGGGTGTAAATGGTGGACATCCAGGTGCTAGAAGCACTAAAACATTAGTACGAAAAAATGGTGATACTGAGATTCTTCCCTCAAAATGCGATAGGGTACAAGTCCATGAAGGCGACACACTTTATCATGTCACATGGGGTGGTGGCGGTTGGGGAGATCCATTCACGAGACCTGCTGAAAGAGTTGCTTTTGATGTAGAAGCAGGATTGCTAACAAGAAATGGTGCTAAAGATAATTATGGTGTGGTTGTAAAACCTGATTATAGTGTCAGCAAAGCTGCTACAACTAAATTAAGAGCAAAAATGTCTAAAGCCAGAGGCAAAACAAAATTGTTTGATAAAGGCTTTGAGAGTATCCCTGAACTTAAAAAACGTTGCAGAGAAGAGACAGGGCTTGATGCTCCATCTGATCCAGTATTTCAAACTTGGGTAAAAGCAGCTTCTTAATCTAAAAGAATAAGGGGGTCATAACTTTAATGTTATGCCTCCTTATTATGAATATGAACGTCTGTTTGTGGGTACGGAATCGATAAACCTTCCTTATCAAATCTCTTTTTTATCTGTTCTAGAAGAGAATACCTAACTGACAGAACATCTGAAGAATTAACCCATGGCCTAACTATCAAGTTAACGCTACTATCAGCTAACTCTGACACAGCTATTTGTGGCTTTGGATCCTTTAGTATTCTCGACTCATTATTAATGATATCTTCTAAAACAAGTTTAACTTTATCTATATCATCTTCATAACTACAACTGGCTATGATATCGATTCTTCTGGTTTCTTGACCTGAATAATTAACAATGCTTCCATTCATAATGCTGCCATTGGGTACTACGACAATTTTATTAT
>CAYQEV010000003.1:0-56820 GCA_964416745.1 uncultured Woeseia sp. | reverse complement strand
AACACAAACATACAAATGTGCAAGAATTTCCATATCTCATACTCAGCCATTGTATAAACCCCCGCTTATTATTAACTTGCTTTAACTTCCGGCTCGACTAACTCACCGTCCTCTTGCCAAATATATAGTTCTCCTATGTACATGGCTAAAGTAGCTTGTATTTCTTCTGAAGCATTGTCAGCCTCTAAGGCTTCTAGATTTCTTTGTGCTAACTCTATTGCTCTTGGAACTCGCCAGTCTCTAAAAGCTCTACTCTGCTCCATGTTGATTGAAACACGGGTTTCATCCAAATATTCTTCCGTCACAGTAACATTAGTGCCAGACCATGAAAGTCTTATTTCAGACATCTTCCTCTCCTTAAATTAAGCTACCTATGATTATCATTTAATGAAAATAATTTGACAACTCTTTATCAAGTATAAACTTTGATATATTCTACATTTAATTAACTTATTTTAGGGAACAAGACTATGAGACCTCATGTAGAACTAATACAACAAAGTGACCTTTGTTGGCACCCTGCTGAACTTCACGCAGGCACAGGAAGAGTAATGCAAAGAAACCTCTCTTATGATGAAGAAGATGGATCTTGTTCAACAAAACTATATTTTGAAACTGAATGGGATCGTCCTGCTGGTTATCATGAAGCTGACACAGAATGGTTTGTCTTAGAAGGTAAAGTAAAAATGGGAGACCAAATTTTTGGTCCGGGAATGTATTGGCGAGCACCGGCTGGTTTGAAAGTTCCTGCCATTAGTGTTGATAAGGGTGCTGAAGTTCTTATTTTTAGAGAGTATGGTGATTGGGGCTTTTCAGTTTCTGAAACAGATAAGAGTGATTTTATTCCTGAAGGGGGCAACACTGCCTCAGAAGAGCCTGGTAAATTAACTGTTTGCGATTCCACAAAAATGGATTGGATGGATAATATCTATGAAGGTGATACACAGCGTTTTTTACAACTCAAAATTCTCTACCATGATCCGTCTCCCGAGGACCAGAATGAAAAAGGATTTATTACTATGCTTGGATGGGCGCCACCAGGATGGACAGATGATAGACTCATACATCATCCCATTTTTGAGGAAGCTTATACTTTAACTGGGCATCTTGATTATAATTTTGGACGTTTCACACCTGGGACTTATTTTTTCAGGCCAGCAAAAGTGAAGCATGGCCATTTTATTACGGGTGAAGAAATGGGAGCAAGTTGGATCTTTAGGCTAGATGGAGCTCTAATTAACTGGGTTACTCTTAATTCAGAAGTTATTGTCAAAGGTGATGCTGTTAACTATGATCCAGAAACTCAAGCACCAGTAATGGCTGGAATTCCAGTTAGGTCTAAATCAACAGGGCCATGGGATTTAGATGGTCAATAATCTCTAGGTTATTAACCTCATAATAAAGTAAAGCTGATGAGTGGCATAATCGACATTGTGGTTAATCTTTTTACTCCACAGGAAGTGGAGCTTGGACAAACAGGCCTGGACGAAGATTTCAAAAAACAAGTAAGAATGCCAGAAGAGATGAGGGGTGGTGTTACGATCCCTGATTATATTAAGAAAATGGATCAAGCTGGTATTGAAAGGTCATTATTAATTGCTGTCAGGGCTGGTGATATCAAAGTTCCTGAATCTTTTGAGATACCTTATGAAAGAGTCTACGATGTTTGCCGTCAAAACCCAGACAGATTTTCTGGATTGGCTGGTGTAGATCCATTTAGGGGTATGGAAGGGTTAAATGATTTAGAAGCCGCAGTTAAAGAATATGGTTTTGTTGGTGCTCACCTATACCCTCATTGGTGTGAGTTACCACCAAATCACCGGAAGTATTACCCTTATTATGCAAAATGTTGTGAACTTGGAATACCCATCATGATGCAAGTTGGACATAATTTAATTTATTCAAAAAATAGAAGACTTCCCAGTGTTGGCAAACCAATATATTTGGATCAAGTAGCCATTGATTTCCCAGAGTTAAAGCTTATTGGTATACATATTGGTATTCCTTGGACTGAAGAAATGATATCGATGTGCTGGAAACATGAGAATATTTATACGGCTGGCGATGCTTATGCACCTAAATATTGGCCGGAATCCTTTGTTCATTATGCTAATTCATATGGAAAACATAAAGTCATGTTTGGAACTGACTGGCCTGTTATCGATCCGATAAGAGCAGTTGATGAATTTAATAATCTAAATTTTAAAGATTCATCTAAAAAACTAGTTCTCCGAGAGAATGCGATTCAAGTATTCAACTTGGATAAATAGAGTGGAATCAAACATTCAATTACCTAATACCTATAGACACCTATCAATACCCGAAGGTATTCGTTCCGCAATGTCGAGGAACCCAAGTAAAACTGCCTATAAACATGGAAACAAAAAAAGAACCTATAAGGATTTGGTCCAACGAATGGATAGGATCTCTTCTGGGTTACTGCATCATTTAAACCCCTCTGAAGGCCATGTTGCTATAGTCGCTAGTAATTCTATTGAATATATGGAGATAGTCTTAGGGGCCTCTCAAGCTGGTATACCCATAGCTACAGTGAACCCCAAATTATCTGACAAGGAAATTAAGGCAATATGTGATGATGCTGAAGCTAAGATCCTGTTTATGGACCAGGCATCGTATATGGCTCTAGAAAATGTTGTTTTCTCAACAGTTGAAAAAATTATTGTGATTGAAAGCGACCTTGAGGATTGGATTAATATCAGCAAACCTCTCAAAGAAAGTCCGGTTGTTATGGAATGGGATGTGTTCACCATGCCTTACACCTCAGGAACAACTGGAAAACCTAAAGGGGTTCTGGTGCCACATCGCTCAAGAATCCTAACTTTATTTGGAATGGCGGTTGAGTATGGTTGTTACTCTCCTGATGACCGTTTTCTAGCTATTGCACCCATGTGTCATGGAGCCGGTATGATTTTCTCTTTAGCTCCTATCTTCTTTGGTGGTTATGCAGAAATAATGGATTCTTTTGACCCAGAGGTTGTTTTAAAAACAATGAAAAATGACAATATTACCGGGTTTTTTGGAGTGCCAACACATTTCCATGGCATTCTTAGTCTTGAGCAATCTATTCTTAATAATGCGAAATCTCATCAACTTAAATCAATCATTTCTAATGCTGCAGCTCTGCCCCAACAGGTAAAAGAACAAATTATTGAACACTTCGGTGCAGGCCTACTTCATGAAACCTATGGGTCAACAGAGGGAGGGATTATCTCTAATTTAAGGCCTGATGATCAACTCAAAAAGTTACAATGTGTGGGGCAAGCGTTTCCTTGCACAGAAATTAAAACCCTTACAGAGTCAGGAAATATCTGTGAACCAAATGAGGTCGGTGAATTGTTCTCTACGAGTCCTTATCTATTTAATGGTTATTGGAAAAGGCCTAATGACACAAAAGAAGCCTTAGTTGATGGATGGTTAACAGTGGGTGATATGGCTAAACAAGATGAAGACGGTTACTTGTATATCGTTGATCGAAAAAAAGATATGGTGATTTCAGGTGGGGTGAATATTTACCCAAGAGAAATAGAAGATGTTTTATATAACCACCCCAATATACAAGATGTTGCAGTTATTGGAGTTCCAGATGAAAAATGGGGGGAATCTTTAAAGGCATTTATTGTTACCCATAATCCTAATGCACTAAAATCGGAAGAAGTACTTGCATTTTGTGAACAGAATATTTCTAAAATTAAAACGCCAAAAATTATCGAATTTATAGACTCAATTCCTAGAAATGCTAATGGTAAAGTTCTAAAAACAACCTTACGAAAGGACTCTTGATGAGCGAAAAAAAAATCACCGTTAAGTTTTATTTTGACTATAGTTGCCCTTGGACATACTTAGGTTTTAAGCGACTTATACAAACGGCAACTAGAACCGCGTCAATCATTGAATGGAAGCCAATTAACCTAGATATAATTAAGGAACTACTGAATAAGCCGACACAAACTACACCTGACTATGTAGCTGATTATCGTACAAAAGACCTACAAGATTGGGCATCTTACTGCAGTCTTGATATTAAAGAACATAAAAATTTAGATCACAGCGTGTCCCTTAAAGCATCTAGGGGTGCTTTAGCTGCAATAACTGAAAACACCATTGCTGAATACAGCGCAAAAGTGTTTAAAGCATTTTTTAGTGACATGGCTGATATTGCTGATAGTGAGATTCTAATTGGGATTGCCAAACAATTAGATATGGATATAGACAACTTTAGATTGACTATTGAAAGTGAAAAAAATCATGACATCATATTACAGAACACTAATGAACTTATAGATAAAGGTGGTTATGGTAGCCCCACAATGGTTGTTGAAAACCAAATATTTTTCGGTAATGATCGAATGAATCTAGTCGAATTTGCTATTGGTCAAGCGAGTGGTAAAGTTCTTGTATTGCCAGGACAACATAACGCTTAGAGAAAAGTTTATGATACATTTATTCTATGGACTCCAACATAAAAACTAACAGAAGAAATTTTTTACTTGGAACAACTTTTTCAAGTTTAACGCTTAACTACTCTTCCTCAATTCTTGGGCAAGCATCAACACCTTATAGAGCATGGGAAGACTTGGCTCGAAAAAAATGGACATGGGATAGTGTCACTCACTCCACACATGGCACCAACTGTACAGGACAATGTGCTTTCAATGTTTTTGTAAAGAATGGCGTTGTTTGGAGAGAGGAACAGCAAGGAGAGTATGGTGCATCAAGTGATGCCCCGGACTATGGACCGAGAGGCTGTCAAAAGGGATTAAGTCATTCAAGGTATATGTATGGCAAGCAAAGAATCTTGTACCCCTTAAAGCGTATTGGTGAGCGAGGCGAAGGCAAATGGGAAAGAATTTCGTGGGACCAAGCGATGCTAGAAGTGGCAGATAAATTTATAGATCATAATCTTGAAGATGGGCCTGAATCGATCACCTGCGGACTAGGCACACAAATGGTAATGAAAAGGGCTTCTTATGCGAGCTTACTTAGATTTGCCAATATTAGTGGGGTTCAAATGCCTGAAGCCTTCGCAGGAGTTGGTGATTTATTTTCTGGAGCACAAATTACCTTAGGGCATGTAACGCTGGGTAATACCATGGCAGAAATCTATAAGTCTAAATGTTGTCTGATATGGTTCTGTAACCCTGCAGTGACTCGTATTCCTGACGCTCATTTCTTTTGGGAAGCAAGATATAATGGAACAGAAGTTATTTCAATTTCTCCTGATTTTAATGCCACAGCAATGCATGCAAGTAAATGGTTAAACCCCAATCCAGGCAGTGATATTGCTTTAGCAATGGCAATGGTGAAAACCATACTGGATGATAAAACCTATGATGTAAAATACATAAAGGAACAATCGGATCTCCCTTTTCTTGTAAGAAAAGATAATTATAAATACATAAGAGAAACCGACATCCTGGATAGCCCAGAAACAAGAGATAATTTGTTTTATTTATGGGATAACAACACTGATAGTTTTATAGCTGCTCCTGGGACAGGAACACCTCCGCCTCCACCTCCAGGCACCCCTGAACATTTAATACCACCAATGCCCTCTATTGATCTTGGTGAAATTGATCCGGCATTGGAAGGTGAGTGGGTTATTGAAACTAAAGATGGTCCTGTAACTGTTACCACTGTATTTGAGCTCACTAAACAAAGAGCCTCGGAACATACTCCAGAAATGGCTCAAGATATTACTGGCATTAATGCTGAGGTAATAAGAGAAGTAGCAAGAAAATTTGCAGAGGCAAAACCCGGCATGATTTATGCAGGTTATAGAGCCTCCAAGTATTTACATGGGGATTTGCTCCAAAGAGCTTTCTTTTTATTATTATGCATTACTGGTAATACTGGTAAAGAAGGGGGCGGCCTCACCATTACTAACCTAGCAAAAGATGATGCTGTTTTTCCTTTTGCCATGAAAAACCCTATAGCTGCCTTTAGAGTTGCTACTCTCTCAAGATGGGATTATGTCCATGGGAACATGAAAGAACTAAATAAAGAGGTTTATGGCGAAGAATTGGCGGAGGAGTATGACCGATACTTTCAAGAATCAACAGATAAGGGTTGGTTTCCTGACTATTCAAAAGTCCCCTGGAAAATGGGCATGTTCTCAGGCACTAACGCGGCCAGTTGGCGTTCATCAGGTCAACATTGGAGAGAAAATGCATTTGGCAAATTAGAAACAATTGTTACCTTTGCAACTGATATGGGCACAACTGCAATGTATTCTGATTATGTTCTACCTATTGCACACCATTATGAACGACATGATTTTCATTTAGAGCCTAGAACTCCTTATATGCAAGTAATTGATAAGGCGGTTGAACCACTTGGGGAGTCGGTAGATGACTGGACGGCTTATGAAAAATTATCAAAAGCAATTGCTCAAAGAGCAATAGAAAGAGATATCAAGCCGATTGATGATAATGTGGTTGGCGTTCCTTTTAAACGAGATTTTAAGAACTTCCATAAAGACTACACTAGTGATGGCTCAATTCGTTCAGTCAAGGATGTTATTGAATTTCTTCTTAACAACTCAAGCGGTATACAAAAAATAAGTTATGATGAGCTCGCTGAGAAGGGTTTTTCAAGAAATAAAGGCTCTGAAACAACAGTTCATAGTAAAGAGTCCCCTTATTACTCAGAGATCTGGGAAAGCGTTAACCATAAAGTTGGGTATAAAACGCTCACTCATCGACAGCAATTTTATATTGATCATGATTGGTTTTTTGAATTTGATGAGGTTCTACCACGTCATAAAGATCCCTTGGTCAATGAGGGTTACCCAATGAAAATGCTCATGGGTCATGCTCGTCATGGAATACATAGTATGTGGAGAGACGACAGTTTTCTGCTAAGCCTTCAGAGAGGTGAGCCTGATGTCTATGTTAACCCTGATGACGCACAAAACAAGGGTGTTAGTGATGGTGACTTAGTTAAAGTGTTTAGTATAGCGGGTTCTTTTATAGCACAAGCTCATGTGACCTCTGCCATGGGGCCCAATATGATGTATATGTATCATGGTTGGGACCCTATGATGTTTAGGAATAGACAAAACTTCAGCGCTGTTGTTCAAACTGGTGGTTTAATTAAACCCACTTCGTTAGTGGGAGATTATGAACATCTAGGATGGAAGCCTTTTGCCTATGAGCCCAACCATACTTTTCATGATTACACTTGTGATTTTGAGAGATATATTGAGACCTAAGAAGATAGTGCACTTATCAATTAGCCGTTTATTAAATAAAGCAACTCTCATTCTTTTATTTCTATCTTGTGCTTCATATGCACAATGGTCAGAACCACCTTCAGAAGAAATCGTGATTCGCGGTGGTTGGTTGTTCGATGGCATCAGCGACACACGAAGACTCAACAAAGGTATTGTGATTCGTGAGGGGAAAATTGTTGAAATTGATGCAAATATACAAGGGGGAAATCTTTCAGGAGCTAACGTAATAGACCTGACCGAGTCAGAAACAATTCTACCTGGCATGATTGATCTGCATGCACACTACAATTTTGATCTCGTCGATGTAGGTCGTGTGGAAGAAGTTGTCAATAACGGCATCATTTTCTTAGCAAACGGAGTGACGTCAACCTGGTCAGCAGGTGAATACTATCCTGAGCGTGTCCTTAGACAGCGAGATCTAATAGATAGTGATAAAGCAATCGGTCCGAGGCTTTTCGCTTCAGGCCCTTATTTTGGTGGATTTAGATGCGAATATAGCGTTAAAACTGCGGCAGATAATTGCTCTGCTTGGCCAAATGACATTACAGAAGAGGAAATGCGAGCTGAAGTGGATAAATGGGCTGCACGGGGTGTTATCAGCATCAAAATTAAACAAGCAACTCCCGGTGAAACCAAAATTGTAATTGAGCAAGCACATAAACACGGTATGACAACAACAGGGCATTTGGCCAATTACGAATGGGAATACGATGTGCACCCAAGAGATGCGATCTTGATGGGTTTGGATCGTCTGGAGCATCAGATTACATTGGGTAGCGGCGGTCAAGACAGTGCTGATATGGAGCAAATGATTGATCTGATTCTACAATACCAGGTGTATTATGACGCCAACCTGCAGATGTACGGTGGAGTTAACCTACGAAAAGAACTTGGTGCAGATATGATTTGGACGAATGAAGCAAAATACTTCACCCCCTACGCACAAACTTTACTTGAGAAACGGGGTGAGCCACTGCCAGAATCAGACGTGATCGAATATGCACAACGCGTGCTTGAACTGAACAGGCTTTATGAATCTGGCGGTGAGAATCTCCTGATTGTGGGTACCGATGAGCCTGTCTATACAACTTTATTGCCTGGGTTTGCATTTCATCGAGAGCTCTTGGCAATGGTACATGCAGGTTTACCAAACATTGCAGTACTAAAAGCAGCAACAATTAATGGTGCAAGCGCTCTTGGTATTGCAGACAAACTTGGCTCCATAGAACCTGGAAAACTGGCTGATGTCCTCGTTATCAAGGGTAATCCATTTGAAGATATTAAGGTTACACGGAATATCAAATTAGTGATTAAAGGTGGTGAAATATATTACCCAGAGATGTTACTAAAGTCAGCTGAGGGCATGATCGGACCCCAAGGGCCAGATGACCATGCTGATTGGGAGCTGCATATTAAACCACTTAGACCAGCAAATTGAGATCCAGTGAGTTAGTTCAAATACCTAGGTAAATAAGCGTCGTTTAAAACACATCTTCTCTAGGTACGGGCTTCAAGAATAGAAAAATAAGAGCCGCAGCAATTATTGGTATGATTCCTACTATTGTGTATCCCATATTCCAGCCATAATCAGTTGCTGCATATGTAATAGCTAAAGGTCCCAAACCGAAGCCTAAATTAATAGCTAATGTTCCACAAAAACTAGCTCCTGTTGCTCTAACTTCTGCAGGGAAATTTTCAGCAATAAAGGTTGCCATGACCGCATAAGCACCATAAAAAAACAAAGTCATTAATCCATAACTAATCAGCACCTTATTCCAAGAATCAGCCATCCATATTAAATAAATAAAAGCTAGGCCTCCAAGCAATGCCCATAAAATAATAGTATTTCTTCTTATTAATAAGAACTCTCCCACGATTGCAGCAGCAATATAACCAAAAGACCCTATGCCATATGAAAGCCCAACTATCTTGATAGCATCTACAATCTCCCAATTCCTTGCTTGTGTAAAATAAAGAACCAACATTAATGTGCTTCCATAAGCAAAAGCATAAAGAAATTGGCCTGAAAATAAGAGCAGTGATTTTTTTCTATACTTGTCAGAAAATAAAACCATAGTACTGGGCTTTGGCTGATTCTCAGTTTTCTTATTTTGAGCCTCAAGCCATACTTTTGATTCTGGTAAATACTTATGAATAACCCAACCATAAGGCACAAATAAAAAGGCTAAGAGAAATGTATATCTCCAATTAATGCCTAAATTATCAATCATAAAGACCACCAATATTGAAGCAAAGAACCAACCTAACGGAAAACCAATTTGTAAAATACCTGTAAACAAACCTCTAAATCTTGGTGGAGAAGACTCTGTAACCGTGGTCAGTGTAATAGGAGACTGCGCTCCTGCTGCAGTAAACCCAAGAGTTCTAGCAATTAATACTGATAAGGTATTAGGAGCAATAGCTAGAAAACCAACAAAAATAGGAGTCAAAAATGTTGAAATTAATAATGATTTTTTTCTACCAATACGATCAGTAAGCACTCCAACTTGGGTACAAAGTATTCCGGATATAAAAAATGTAATCGCTACATACCAACCCACATCTGTTAGATCCCATCCAAAATCTTCTTGAAATTTTTCACTTACCAAAATAAAAATAGAATGATCTAAATTGGCAAAAGTTACGCCAATCAAACAAATAAAGAAAATTTTATATGCGCTCGCTGGTATCTCTGAGAAGGATAATATCTCTTGTTTCTGAGTGTTTTGATTTGTTGGTGATTGATTCATTGAAACCTCATTTGGATTTGTAGATTGATTAAGGACTATAATATTGTTTATAAATAAAGAACAAATAGTAACAAGTTAAAGAGATTATTTTTAGTAATTCAGCTAAGGGGTAAATTATGACACTTCAATATACCGCTGTGGGTATACAAAATGAGTCGCATATGGCGACAAGCATTGATGACTATTGGAAAGACCTTGAACGTCTTCAAACCAGCATTGGTTATGCAGTATGGAACTGCAGCCTAGACCTACCTGTAAGATTAGTTTCGGTTTCTGAGGGCGGAATAGGTGGTTGGTGTCTAGGCGGAGGTGATGAGCATATTCGTATTTCTAGAGAAGTGGTGCCAGAAATTCCAGGTAAAGAAACAGAATTTCTGGGGGCTATATGTAAAGAGTTTAATATTTATCTTATTGCCCAAATGATCGCCAAAGCTCCTGATTTGATGAAAGACAGAATATTCAATATAGCCTTTATGATTGACCCTAATGGTGACGTGATACACCAACATATAAAAACGTCTTTTTATCAAAGAGAAACAAATACTGCCCCAAGTGATATATGGAACCTGTATTTAGAGAAATATGGTGATGATCCAGAAAAACTTCTTGATGTTCTTTATCCAGTTGCTAAAACTGAAATCGGTAATATTGGAACATTGATTTGTGCTGAGGGTAGTTACCCAGAAGCTGCCAGGGGGTTAGCTTTAAATGGAGCTGAAGTTATATATCGATCTCAATACCCTGAACCATGGATGGGTAATAAAATGAACCAAATTCAAAATCAATCACATGCTATTTTTAATACATGTTATGTGCTTGCTCCAAATATCGGAGGCATATATATGCCCGGAATGGATGACTTTAAAATGAGCAATGGTCGTAGCCAAATTATTGACTATCGTGGACAAATTATTTCTGAATATTTAGGTGGAGGCGAGGCTCTTGTTAGCGGCATCATTAATATTGATGGTTTGAGAGATTTTCGCGTAAGGGGGCAGTGGCAAAATTTAGCAAAAGATATGAGAGTTGAGGAATATAAAGTGATCTACGATGCAATGATGGCAAAAGGAGGTATTTACCCTAGGAATTTATGTATGGACGAACCGCCATTTACAGAAGAAGATCAATTGGAATTAGTTAAACATCAAGTGAACAAAATGGTCAAAATGGGGGTGTATTCGCCCCCAGATAACTGGGAACCTTATGAAGTTAGTGAATCAGTTCAAAGCCGTATCGATAAAGCAAAAGATATTAGTTAATGGTCAGATTTAGAGAATGACTAAAAAGTTAAACATTACGCGGCGTGATTTTATGAACGGTGTAGCTATGAGTTTGACTGCAGGCACTGCATTATCACCTCTTGAACTACTCGCCATGAGTCATCAATCCAGTGCTGATGCATTATATCCACCTGAACTCATCGGTATGCGAGGCAGTCATCCTGGTTCATTTGAAGTTGCACACGCCCTGGCTAGAAATGGTGCACGTTGGACAGAGCCTACTGATCAGACTGATCGTGATTATGATCTTGTGATTGTTGGAGGAGGTATTTCAGGTCTATCGGCAGCGTATCTCTACAAGCAACGTCATGGGAAGAATTCAAGAATATTAATTTTAGATAATCATGATGATTTTGGGGGTCATGCAAAACGTAATGAGTTCACTGTTGATGGCAAGCAACTGATTGGCTATGGAGGCAGTCAATCTATCGCTGACCCAAGCAGTTGGTCTCCTGTAGGGAAGAAACTACTCAAAGATGTAGGGGTTCACACCGAGCGTTTTTATGATTATTTTGATCGTAATTATTTCAAAGATCGAAAACTAGGTCGTGGTCTGTATTTCAGTCGTGATCAATATGGCAAAGATTATGTATCAGATAATATTTTGGGAGCCAAAATAAAAGATAATGAACAGGAGATCATTGACCTTATTAATGCCTACCCTATTGCTGAAGCTTCAAAAACTGCTCTGATTAAATTACTGAGTCAAACAGAGAATTACCTCCTAGGGATGGGGTCTCAAGAGGATAAAATTAATCTGCTTAGACAAACAAGTTATAGTGATTTTTTAAGAAAATACGTCAATGTTTCTGAAGAGGTTGTATTGCTCTACAGAGATATGTCTCGAGGTCTATGGGGCATAGGGTGGGATGCATTATCTGCTTTGGATGCCTATAAATCAGATATGCCTGGAACACTGGGTCTTAACCTCAAAATAGCCGAACAAAGCTATGAGAGGGATGAGCCTTATATTTTTCATTTTCCAGATGGTAATGCAGGGTTTGCTCGATCAATTGTCCGTGAGTTAATACCTAGCGCTATTTCAGGTACAACCATGGAAGATCTTGTGAAAGCAAGAGTTGATTATGCCGGGCTTGATTTGGACTCATTAAAGGTTCGTATCAGATTAAACTCTACGGCTGTTAAAGTAGAGCATACGCCAAGTGAGAAGTCAGTCGATGTTACTTATATCAAGGATGGAAGCCCATATCGAGTGAGAGGAGCCCATGTGATCATGGCATGCTACAACAATATTATTCCAGATATTTGTCCCGAGGTGCCTGATGCACAGAAGGAAGCCATTGCTTATGCCACAAAAATGCCGTTAGTGTATATCAGTGTTGCTGTTAGGAATTGGAATGCATTCTCAAATCTTGGATACCGAAGTTTCTATATCCCACAACCCAGTTTAATGCATTCGTTTGGTCTTGATTTTCCAGTCAGTATGGGAGGTTACAATTTCACCCAAAATCCAGACGAGCCGACTGTTATTCATGGTACTCATGTACCCCTAGACCCGGATAAAGGGCTGAATGCTCGAGAGCAATGTATAGCTGGAAGAACTAGGTTATATGAAATGAGTTTTGATGATTTTGAGAAAAACATTGTTAGCCAAATGAGTGGTGCACTGCGTGACGGTGGATTTGATGCAGAGCAAGACATAGCAGCAATTACAGTTAATCGATGGCCACATGGTTATGCCTACGAATATCTTGATTATTCTGATCCTGTGGAATTCAGCCCAAGCAATGGGCCGCACATTGCTGGCCGAGCACAAATTGGACGTATTTCAATAGCTAACTCAGATGCCTCGGCTTACGCTTATCTTATTGGCGCTATAGATGCTGCTGATCGAGCAGTCAACGAACAGTTAATGTTATAAAATCCAGTTATAATAATTTTTATGTTCTGGAAACTGATAAACCCAATTACGATTGCGATAGCAAATTCATTCTTACATGGATTAATAAGTGCAAATGTAGTTGTCTTATATTTTAAGGGGGTTAAAACTGGAAAAGATTATGCCATTCCTGTTAGTTATCTTGAAAACCCAGAAGGTAGACTTAGCTGCATAACAGATCGACCATTTATTTGGTGGAGAAACCTAGTCAATTTAGAAAAAATAAAGCTCTTATATAAAGGTAACATGATTGAAGCTAAGATTGATGTTGAGTTTGAGGATAATAAATTAATTGCAGATCAACTTGAGGCAATTTGTAAGCACAGCAGGGTTTCTGGTTTTTTTGCTGAAGTGGGTTATAAGCAAGGTAGGCCTATAAGACAAGATGTAGATAAAATAGCAGTAGAGATGGTGCTAATGCGACTAATAATTTCTTAAGGATTTACTTATTTCTTGGGGTGTATACCCCAGACTCAATAAGCTTTTTGATTGTCTTTTTAAAGACTTCTCCAGCATCTTCATGATTCATTGGAGGTAGGTTTTTTGGCCATATTTCTTGATCATATATTTTTCTATAAATCTCGGTCTTCAAGTAGGGAATCCAATTTTGAAACTTTGCATTTTCTCTATAGTATCGAAGTGCATCAATATTAATTTCAGATGCGACATAACTGTCGCCCACGATTTGGTTATGGGCTAAAACTGTCCCCTTATAATCAATAATTGAGGAGCAACCACCGAGAGCACCATCAATCACTGTTGGGTCCTCGCCTTCGTTTCCAGGCATAATCAGTGACCCAGAATTAGGTGCAACCATATAACAGGTATTGTCAATTGCTCTGGAACGATTTTGAACCTCAAAGATTTCTCTTGAAACCCATGGCTCCGGCAATGACGCTCGATAAAGAATTTCTGCTCCATTCATAGCAAATGCTCTGAATGATTCTGGAAAAGAACCCTCTACACCAACCGTGCCTGCTATATTGCCAATCTTGGTCTTGGCAACAGGGAAAAACGCTTCAAGGCTATCTCCGTGTTGCTCAATCCATTGATCATAAACATCGTGAGGCGTTGTCGAGTGTTCAACAAAGACAACAATGTTTTTATGGTGTTTATAAATAACATCTCCATTGTCATCAATAATAAAAACTGTATTGAAGAAACGATCTGGGTAATCTGGTAATTTTTCTTTTAGTTGCCCAATAATAAAAGTATTTTTACTCTTAGCGTATTTACCCAAGAAATCAGTTTCAAACCCTGGAATCTCGGCTGCCATATTCTTAGCGTAGTCAGCTTGATCCAAATCCATTATTTCATCAACAAAACCCTGAATTGCCCCCTCCCCTAGAGCAATAAGCCTAACAGGAAGCTCTAAAGAGCACATGTGAGTTACCATATCTATCATGTTGCCAATATGGTTTAAGTTTCTACTCACTTCTTGGCGAGATGTGACGTGCTTGATCTTAGTTTGGAGTCCTACCGCTAAATATGGATCCATTATTAATACCCTCTTTTATAATTAACTAATGTAATCATCTAGATTTATATTATCAATCCCCGGAACAACAGGCCTAACTAAATCATCAACCTGTTCCATGTCTTTTGTTGCATCTATTCCAACCCTTAATGAAGTTTTGTCTGGCAATGCTGCTCTATCAATTTCCCAAGTAATAAAATCTGAAAATAAATAAACTTTTTCTGCCCGACCCATTCTTGTCCATGTTGCCCATTCAACATCATCCATATTAGATGGGTCTACATCGTCATCAACAATAATTACCCGTTTAGCCATCCAGGATAAATTGAAAAATCCCATGTTAATATTAAACACTTCATTAATAACCTCTTTCGGTTGCAAATCTGATGATTTCTTAATAGCAATAACAAGATGCATTAGTGGGCCTATCTTAGTATCAAAATGAACCACCACATCAGTAACAAATGAAAAAACCTCTTTAATTTTCTGTTTAATCATTTCCGACATTCCATAAACAGTTAGATAACCTAAATTGTTATGTTCCTTGGCTCTGCCAGCCATTAATGAATAAAACATTGCATTGTTCCGCTTAAGAATTGATGTGACCTTACACATCGGCGCTGTTTCAGTTCCATACTGTGCACCAAACTCACCCAACGTATTTTCCACCATATTGTCGAGATCAACGACGGTTTCAATGACCATCTCAGCATCAGCTGGAATAGGTAATCCAGTTTTAGGGCCCAACACTACTTTAACCCCATCCCCTATAATTCCACCGGCCACATCCAGTTCCGAAATATGTTCTGGTGATTTTGAAGCAGCAGCCATTAATAAGGCTGGGGGCGCACCCAAAACCATAGCGACTTTCATTTCTTTATTGTTTTCGCGATGCCAATTATAGCTTTTACGTAGGTCGCTCAGGCCGCTAGCATTAATTAATATGTGTTTCTCGTCAACAATCAGGCATCGATAAAAACCAACATTAATTTCACCTCCTGGTTTTTTGAAAATACCTACTGCTGCTGTAATAAATGGTCCTGTATCTAGCTCAAAAAATGTAGGCACAGGTAAGTCCAATAAATTAATTTCATCATTGGTTAATATGTTTTCTGTTATGGGGCCTGTGTCATTTTGAATATAAGGAATAGGATTAGATATTCCTTGTTGAACTTTTTTACCGGCTTGATCATATGTGAAGCTTTCACTAGCGTCTTCATTAAAAATTAACCCATAACGATCCATGGAAGTAAATATTCCGCCAACTGCTTTATAGTTTGAGCCTTTAATGTTTTCGAATATAAACGCCTTACCTTCCTGCTCTAGTTTTTTCATTATTCCTGGCATTTCAAATTTAGGATTAACCTCTTTTTTGATATGTATGAGGCTCCCTTTTTTATCAAGGATGTTAACAATTTCTCTAAAGGATCTATGCATGTTTAATTTAAATTAATTTGAGGTGATAGCTTACAATAGGCATCAATAATAATCTAATACCTAGAATATTGATTATCAATATCATACTGATATGCTTAGTCTATAAAGTTATTTGGGAGAAGATATGAAAACAAAAGCTGCCTTAGCACTAAACGCTGCTGAAGATTTAGTTATTGAAGAAATAGATTTAGATGGTCCGAAAGAAAATGAGGTTCTTATTGAGGTAAAAGCAACTGGTGTTTGTCATACTGATGCATTTACACTCTCTGGAGATGATCCCGAAGGTATATTTCCTTCAGTCCTTGGACATGAAGGAGCTGGTGTAGTTGTAGAAGTTGGCTCAGGCGTAACCAGCGTAAAGCCGGGCGACCATGTGATTCCCTTGTACACACCGGAATGTCGTGAATGTGACTTTTGTCTAAACCCTAAAACTAATTTATGCCAGTCCATTAGAGAAACTCAAGGACAAGGTCTAATGCCTGATGGAAGCTCTAGATTTTCTCTTAACGGCAAAGAAATATTTCATTATATGGGTTGCTCAACATTCTCAAACTACACCGTATTACCAGAAATTGCTGTTGCCAAAATTAGAGAAGATGCTCCCTTTGATAAAGTTTGTTATATAGGTTGTGGTGTCACTACTGGTATAGGGGCTGTTGTTTTTGATGCAAAAGTTGAAGCCGGTTCAAATGTTGTCATATTTGGATTGGGTGGCATAGGCCTTAATGTAATCCAAGGAGCAAATATGGTTGGAGCCAATAAAATAATTGGCATTGATATTAATGAGGATAAGGTTGAGTTAGCTAGAAAATTTGGTATGACTGACTTTATAAACCCTAAAACTACAAGTGATATAGTTGAAAATATATTAGATCTCACCAATGGTGGGGCAGATTACTCATTCGAATGTATAGGTAATGTAGAAACCATGAGACAAGCTCTGGAATGCTGCCATAAAGGATGGGGAGAGTCAGTGATTATAGGTGTCGCTGGAGCTGGTCAAGAAATATCAACTAGACCATTTCAACTGGTAACAGGCAGGGTATGGAGGGGTACGGCCTTTGGTGGTGCCAGAGGACGAACTGATGTTCCTAAAATTGTTGATTGGTATATGGATGGCAAAATTAATATTGATGATCTGATAACTCATAAAATGCCTTTAGAAAAAATAAATGACGCGTTTCATTTAATGCATGAAGGCAAATCAATAAGGTCAGTTATAGAATTTTAATATTTTATTATGTTCTATTATTTTACCTTTATATTTCAATAATATATAATTTTTTATAAAAGTATATATGATATAGCATACTTAAAGTACGCTAAAAGATAAAATCTGATATTTTAGTTAATTGTCCAGGAATTAACATGGGTGCTGCTTTATCTATATTTGCTTGCACATTGATCAATGATTTTTTTAGTCTATTAATATCGTCTTTATTATCTGGATATGACTGATATGGGTTATATGCTTTTTTTATTCCTAATAACTGGTAAAAATGTTCTCTTGGTATAGATGAATAATCACAAACCTTAGCGAAAGTTTTTCTAATTGCTTCAGGGTATACAGTCCATTCGAGATCTTTAGAATATTTCACGAATGTTTTTCTTAAATTATTAATTGGCTTGCCTGTTTTGATATTAAAAAATAAATACTCATTACCAATAAGGTGTTTATTACTAATTTGATGATCTCGTATATCTTTCAAGACAAGCTCAATTGAAGGTGTTATTGGTAGCATTTGTTTATAGTTTTTTTTCTCAATCAATATATAACTATTACCTGTAATTTGACTCCATTTCATATTTAATACATCTGATTTTTTTATGCCTGTGAATAACATAAAATAAATTGCATTCCTGCTTAATCTATCTACCTTGTTATTATTCAAAGGATCCCACATTTGATATATAAAGTTAGGGAGTTCATTATCAAGGCTTAATTGTATATCTTTTGATTTGGGTTGATAGCTCATACCCTCATTGAACATTTTGCTTGTAGGGTTGAATGATTTTTCTACTATGTTCTGCGTTCCAGCATATGAAAACACTGATGACATTAGCCTTAGTGCATTATGCCTAGCTGCGGGAGTTCTTTTTTCTTGGTTATACCAATCTTCTATTTTTTCTTTAGTAATTTGTCCAATATTAATTTTATGGAAATATTTAAGCTTATTGTTTAATAAGTATTTAGATGAATGACTTGCAAATTCATAGGAATATTCATTTTTTTCGATTTTGTCTTTTATGAAATCTTCTGCAACATATAAAAAATTCATTGAAGCAGTAAATTGTTTAGTTTTACTCTTTTTAATTAAATTTGGATCAAGACCTTTCTGTAATAACTTCAAACATTGAAAATGCTTATCAAGGGCATTATCTATAGTTAGGTTTTTTGTAGTTCCATGAGTAACTGTCCTTGGCCTGCCGCCAAAGTGTATTCTCCCGTATGTAATATATGAAATTCTTCCTTTGGGATTAACCTTAATCCTAAGTCCTGGATATTGTTTAAATTTAATAAAATAAGGCTGTTCTTCAAATTCAATTGCATTTATAAACTCAGGATTAAGAACATCAGAGATTCTTATCATATATATAGCATACTATAAATTACTATATTAATATATATATAGGTATTATTTCATATATATCAGTAATTTATACTATATATATATTTATGTATAATATTATGTTCTATAAAAATACATCACCACCATTAGGACTAATACATTGACCCACAAAGTGGTTACCAGCATCTGAAGCTAAAAATAAGTATGCTGGTGTAATCTCATCAATATGAGCAATATTCCCTTTTGGTATGCTTTGTCTAATACCATCTAGTATTTCTTGTGGAACATCAGCTAGCATTCTTGTCTCTGTTGCGCCAGGTGCAACACAATTAGCTCTAATATTCTTATTGCCAATCTCTAACGACAATGATCTTGTGAAAGATATTATTGCTCCTTTCGCTGCTGTGTAATGAGCAAAACCTGCACTTCCTTTATAAGCCAATTGGGATGCTGTGTTAATTATTCGTCCATAATTATTTTTATACATAATCTTGAGGCACTCTCTTGTGCACATAAACGTTCCGCTCAAATGTATGGATAGTAATTCGTTCCACATTTGTGATGTCATTTCATGAATAGGGGCGCTGGTTGCTATCCCTGCATTATTAACAAGGATATCAATAGTTCCAAATCTATCTTTTATACTGTCAATCATTTCAATAACTTCATTTTCTACAGAAACATTGGCCATGTGGGTTATAGAATCAGGGGAATCACTAGTAATTAACTCCAATGTACTATCAGCATTGTCTGTCTCTTTTTCACTAGGATAATTGACCACTACCGTTGCCCCTTCTTGTGCAAAAAGTTTTGCTATGCCTTGGCCTATGCCTGATGAAGAGCCTGTTATAAGAGCTATTTTGTTTTTTAATTTCATGGTCGTCGTCTTATTTTGTAGTTAATATGAAATATTATAATTGATCGTTAATCTTAATATGCTTTAAATTGGGGATATGTTTAGAAAGAAAAGTCTTGAATCACATCACTATTATGATGAGAAAATATTTACAGAAGAGATAGAGCATATCTTTAAAAAAGAATGGCTGTGGATAGGTAGATCAGACCAGCTAAAAAACAGAGGTGACTTTATCACGGCAGATGTAATTCACCTTCCAATCATTGTTATTAGGGACACTAACAATCAATTAAGAGGCTTCCATAATGTTTGCCGTCATAGAGCTTCTAAGGTCTTGCTTAGGTCTTCAGGTAACTGTAAGCATATTGTGTGCCCCTATCATGGGTGGAGATATAACCTTAAAGGTGAATTATCAAACCCCTCTAAATTCTTTGGATCAGATGACTTTGATCACAAAATACATTCACTCTTTCCGATTCATGTTCAGGAAAAGTTCGGGCTTATTTTTATTAACATCAATAAACAGCCAAAGTTTTTAGATGAGTGGTTGGGGCCATTTGAGCAAGTTATCAATAATCATTATGAAAGTGATTTTATTTTCCACAATGAACTCAAATTTGATGTTCACGCTAACTGGAAAACCTATGTTGATAACTATCAGGAAGGCTATCATATCCCAAATGTCCACCCACAATTAAATAAAGATGTTGTCTGGGAAGAATATGAACTGAATAATACAAACGAGTGCAGTATTCATAATGTCCCTGAAAAGGCTAGCAGCAGTCAACCTGGGAGCTTTGGTTGGCATTTCCCTAATTTTATCTTTAATACCTATGGAAGAGGTATAGTCTTCCAGAGGATTGAACCAATTAAACCCAAGTGGTGCAGAGTTATTTATAATCTTTTCAGATCGCCTGATATTGAGTATGATGATTTCGAAAATAAAGAAGGAAAGTATCAGTTGGAAGTCAGTGTAGAAGATCAGAAGTTAATTCCAGATATACAACAGAACCTCCAGGCAGGAATTTATACTTCTGGGCCTCTAAGCACAAAGTATGAAACTGGGGTTGCTTATTTTCATGATTTGATAATTCACAAGTTAAATATGGAGTAACTGAAATGATTTTAATTACAGGGGCGACCGGAAAATCTGGTTCTGCAACAGCAACAGCACTTAATGATCTCGGGCAAAGTTATAGGGCACTAATAAGAAACCCAGAGAAAGAAGAAGAGCTTAAAGCCTTGGGTGCAGAAGTTGTTATTGGTTCTGTCGAGGACAATCAATCATTAGTTGATGCAATGTCAGGCGTGGAAAAAGTTTTAGTTCTCTTACCAAACTCAGAAAATCAGTTAGCTTTAGAAAAACAAATTACAGATGTCGCCCGACAAAATGGTGTCGCACATATTGTGAAAGTGTCTTCAATTGAAGCTACCCCTGATGCAACAAGCCCAATCCCAAAACTTCATTTAGAATCTGAAAATTATATAAAAGCATCAGGTCTAGATTGGACGATGATTAAGCCAAACTTTTATATGCAAAACCTTCTTGCATCCGCAACCACCATAAAAGAACAAGATAAATTTTTTCTTCCAATGGGTGAAGGAAAAACCGGAATGATTGATACCAGAGATGTGGGTAAAGTCATTGCTAAGGTTCTTTCGGAAGATGGTCATGCATCCAACAACTATGCTATCACTGGGCCGGAAATATTATCGTTTCATGATGTTGCTGAAAAATTTTCAAATGCTCTACAAAGAAACATTGATTATGTTGATATGCCTATGGCTGCCTATAAAGATATTCTATCTAAATTTTTAACGAATCAGTGGCATCTTGATTCGGTCATTGATCTTTTTCAGGGTATTGTTGAAGGAGGCATTGAAGATAAAACTGATACCTATAAAGAATTAATGGGTGAACAACCTAAATCTCTTGAAGAATACATCAAAGAGCACGCATTTATTTTTAATAGCCAATAGATAATTGAGCATATTTGATAATCTAAATGGAGTTTTTTATAGCTTCAATAATCTCCATAGCGTTCTCAAGGCCCACCTCTGGAGCTCCTCCATCGGCATTGGGCCATGTTGAAAATATAGTTATTACAACTCCTGTTTTTGGTGAAATATAAACAAACTGTCCATGAACCCCATTAGCCAGCACCGTCCCTTCTCCGTCTCCTATGCCCCAAATAAATGAACGGTAATAAGGATTAATACTTTCACTGCCTAAAGGCATTATTGAATTATCACCTGGTTGGTCAGTCATATCGTTTATCCAATTCTCAGGCACTACTTGAGTTTTTCCTGCTTGACCTTTATTTAAAATTAGTTGTCCGATTTTAGCTGTGTCTCTAAGAGAAGCAAACATGCCTCCACTTGCGAGAGTAAAACCAGATACATCTACTGTAATACCTGCATTGCTTTCAGCCCCAATAGGCTTCCAAAGTCGTTCACTTACTAGGTCCGCATATCTTTTTCCGGTAGCAGCTTCTAGAACCCATGCCATTACATCTGCGGTGCCAGATTTATAAACAAACTTGCCTTTTCTTGAGGCCTCTTTTCCCACAGCCGGTAAGAATTTATAATTACCTATCACTGCAGTGTCAATACACATTGGCCCTGTAAGCAATCCATCCGCACAATCTTGCCTTCTAACAGTGCTTTCTGGAGAATCATAATCTTCAACCCAGTTAGAAGAATCACGCATGTCCAATATTTCTCTCAGAGTGTTCTCGCCCCAACCACTATTGGTGAGCTCTGGCACATAATCTCCAACAGTATTACTAAGATTGATTAATCCATCGGCCTCTACTGAAGCTGCCGTAAGTCCTGCAATTGTTTTGCTAACTGACCACATAAGATGGGTCCGATTTGGCTTTAGCGTTCCACCATAAAGTTCCACCATTGCTGTACCATTTTTTATTATTAGAATTCCATCAATAAATTGGCTCTTCATAAGTTCAGATAACAGAACTGATTGGCCATCAAAATTAATTTGTAAATCTTTTTTGGCCTCTTCTATGCCAGGTATTGGTTGTATAAAGCTGGGGTTATTTGCAATGTTTTTAGTCGGCAGTATTTCACGTATATGTGTATACGCCCATCTGTTTAGGGGTCCAAATTGCCATGTTTCTCCTGTGACGCCTGGGGGCCTGCTATCACTAACCTCTGAAGCATCAATATTTACAGATAAGAGGATTGAAGCAAATACAATGAAAAGTCTCATTAGGAGTTCCTAGAGTAATCAAGAATTACTAATATATAGTAGTTTCTATTTATTAACGATAGATAAGATGGGCAATAGCAGTAATTATAGGCAAGGTAATTACGGTTCTGAGTAAGAAAATTAAGAATAATTCTCCAATTTCTAAAGGGATTTTTGATTTAATAATTAGTGTTCCAACCTCCGTCATATATATTATTTGAGTAATAGAAACACAAGCTATAATAAATCTAGTCATTTCACTCTCAATACTTTTTCCAATTACAGCAGGGAGATATAAGTCAGCAAAACCAACCAGAAATGCAGGGGCAGCTGCTTTTGCTTCAGGTATGTGCATTAACTCAAGGATAGGAACAAGTGGTTTTGTAATGACTAAAAAGACAGGAGTAAACTCTGCCAACACTAAAACTATCGTGCCTATGGTTACAACAGATGGAAGAAGTGAGAACCATATATCCATGATGTTAATTAAAGCGTCTTTTAATAACGATCTTAATTTTGGTGCTGTTTTTGCTTTATTAATACCTTGAATAAGTGCCCAACTAAAGATTCCTTTTCCTTCTTGGGGTGTATCTAAGAAATCATCTTGTTTGGATAAATAAAAATCTTTTTTTCCTTTAAGTGGCCAAAGTCTAGGAATAATTAATGCAGCAACCATTCCAGAGAATAAAACTGAAAAATAAAACTCAAAAAACATATGGTCAATTTCAATTACTTTTGTCACCAATACGCAAAAAGCTATCGAGGCAATAGAAAAATTAGTCGTAATTATCGCTGCTTCTCTTCCGCTATAGTTACCTCTTTCATGTTGTTGTATGGTAATCAAGACCCCAACAGAACCACTTCCCAACCAAGATGCCAAAGAGTCAATACTGGCTCTACCAGGAAGACGAAAAGCCAGTAAAAATGGTTTTTTTAACAAGGTTCCCATAAATTCAGCCGCACCAAAATCAATAAGAAACGGGAGCAAAAGACATGCAACCAAAAAGAATATAACTAAGGAGCTAGCTAACTCAAAAAGGACTGTTCCCCCTGTTAAAGGGCTGATTATCCATTCAGGACCTACATTAAAAAAGACTAGGCAAGCAAAAATTGCGCCCAGTATCCTTATAGTTAGCCAAGAAATCTGGGTGGTAAATATTTGTTCTATTCGGTTTATTGATTTTGTTTGATTGTTTTTTCTAAATAAACTGAAGTAAGTTGAACACAGCCCTGATATCAACAAAAGCCCAGTTACTATAGCAGGGAGATAGTCTTGGGTCGCGTCCCTCAAAATATCAAATATAATCCCATAAACTATTGTTGGCTTTCCATCAAAAAAAACAGGGATTAAAAAAATTATCACGCCAAAAATTGATGGTACAAGGAACCTTAATATATCTTTAGGTAATGGTTTGTTAATCACTGAGTACCTCTTTTTTTTTAAACCCTATTCTTGTAATAACCTTAAGCAACTCGTTCGTTAATGGTTACTGTTCCTGCCAACCCTTTTTGACAATCACTAAGGAAAACAAGATTGATGGTATACCCATTGAGGCAGCAAAGAGAAAAAACTTTGTCCAACCCATCGCATCAATTATTTGACCTGAAAAACCACTCAAGATGATTCCCGGCAGAAACATAATAGATGTAAACAGAGCGTATTGAGATGCCGTGTAGTATCGATTAGTCAAACTAGATAAAAAAGCTATAAAAACAGATCCTGAAAACCCTAATGCAAAATTATCTGCACTGATGGTCAACACCAATACTGATAAATCGGGTCCGATATTATTAAGCAATAAAAAAAATAGATTTGTCCCTGCTAGCAAAACACTACTGAGAATAAGCGGTCTAGGTATACCATAGCGAGCAACTGAAATGCCACCTACAAAAGCTCCGACAATAGTAACTGCAAAACCAAAAACTTTGGTCACCGTTGCTATCTCATTTAGATTAAAACCAATATCAATATAAAAAGGATTGGCAACAATGCCTAGAATTAAGTCACTGACTCGATATATAGCTATATAGGTGATTAAAATAATTGACCAGAAGCCGCTTCTTTTAAAAAACTCAAAAAAAGGCTCTATAACAGACGACTTAAACCAGTGAGTTTTTTCAATTATGGGCTCAGTTTTAGGAGACTCAGCAATAATCAGGACAGTAACTATTCCAACAAACATGAAACCTGCCATTATCTGGTAAGTAGCTTGCCATGAATAAAACCCTGCCAAATACAGTGCTCCCGCACCTGAAGTCAATGCAGAGATTCTATAGCCTAACTGATAACTAGCTGCCATTGCTGCTTGGTATTTGTTTTCAATAATTTCGATTCGGTAAGCATCAATAGCAACATCTTGTGATGCGGAAGCAAAGGCAATTAATATTGAAAGGTAAACAAGCAAAACAAGGTTTTTAGTTGGGTCGACAAACGACATCCATATAAAACCCATCAAGATAATTAGCTGCATGATCAATATCCAAGACCTTCGCTGGCCCAACGCTTTAGTTAAAAATGGGATAGAGAGATTATCCAACATGGGTGCCCAAAGAAATTTAATGGCATAAATAATACCCACCCACCCGAACATACTGATCTCTGAAATACTAACATCAAGTGTAGCCAACCAAACAGTTAAGGTTGCAAACAGAAGAGGGTGCGGCAGTCCCGCTGAAAACCCTAAAAATATCATACGAATGGACTCAGAGCTGGTATAAATACCAAGACCCTTTTCGTTCATTTGTGTGCTCAAATTAGTCATAGGTCATAATCAAAGGTGCGTGATCTGAGAATCGCTCGTCTTTATATATTGAGACCTGTAATGCTTGGCGTTTAAAATTACTATTACAAATCTGATAATCAATTCTCCACCCAACATTATTAGCCCATGCTTTACCTCTATTAGACCACCATGTGTATTGCTGTCTCTCTTGATTAATTTGTCTAAAAACATCAACACACTTCAGTTCATTAAAAATCATATCTAACCAGGCTCGCTCTTGTGGTAAACACCCTGAATTCTTCTGGTTTGCTTTCCAATTAGTTATATCTATTTCTTGATGGACAATGTTGATATCACCACAAAATAAGTACCCTTTATTATTCAAGTTCTGAGCTTTAATTTTATCTTCAAAGGTATCTAGGAATCTGTATTTTAGCTCCTGTCTTTGATCTCCAGAAGAGCCGGACGGGAAATAAGCTGATGCAAGAGAAAAATCATCAAACTCACACTCAATATAACGACCCTCAGCATCAAACTCCTCTTGACCAAGGCCTTCAATAACATTATTAGGTTTTAGTTTGGTGAAAATAGCTACCCCGCTATAGCCTTTTTTAATAGCAACATGATGGTAACAGTGATAATTATTTGGCCAAAATATTTCACTTTTAATGTCGTCCAACTGTGCCCTGACTTCTTGTAAGCATACAAAGTCGGCGTTTTCTTTTTTTAACCATTCAAACAACCCTTTTTTTTGAGCTGCACGAATCCCGTTAACATTTAGTGTGATTACCTTAATTAGATCCCTCCTTTAAGCTATACCTTCATAATCATTTCATTCTGTGAGATGCTAGACATATCATGTCGATCTAAGTGTATATTGTATGGAAAATTACAAACAGAAATTTATCAGCTTATCGCTAGAGATAGGTGCACTGAAGTTTGGAGAATTTCAACTTAAATCAGGAAGAATTAGCCCTTATTTCTTTAATATGGGTCTTTTCAGCTCAGGACCCTTAATAAAAAACATAGGTGATTTTTATGCAGCGGCCCTCATTAATAGCAATATAAATTATGACATGGTTTTCGGGCCAGCCTATAAAGGTATACCAATAGTTACCGCTCTTGCTTCTTCGCTCTCAACATCTTATCAACTGGATAAACCATTTGTTTACAACAGAAAGGAGATTAAGGACCACGGAGAAGGTGGGGTTACTGTTGGAGAAGAATTAGGAGGCAATGTGGTTATTGTGGATGACGTTATAACAGCCGGTACAGCAATAAGAGAGGCTGTTGATATTATCAATAATTCTGGTGCAACCACAACAGGTATAGTGATATCACTTGATAGACAAGAAAAAGGAATTGGGGATCTGTCAGCAGCAGAGGAAATAAGCAATTCTCTTAATATCCCGGTTATATCAATAGTAAATCTGGATGAAGTTATTGATTATATAGAAAACAATTCCTCTGATTATGGTCAGCACATGGATCAAATTAAAAAGTATAGAGAAGAATACGGAGTATAAGACTAGCCTGTGTGCCCAAAACCACCTGAGCCTCTTTCTGATTCATCAAAATCCACCACCACATTAAAATCAACTTGCTCGACTGGTAAAAAGACCATTTGTGCTATCCTCATCCCAGGCTCAATATCAATCTGATTTGACCCTCTGTTCCAACAAGAAATAAAAACTTGGCCTTGATAATCAGAGTCAATTAAACCAACCAAATTACCAAGCACTAAACCTTTTTTATGGCCTAATCCAGATCTGGGTAACAGCACAGCTGCTAGATTAGGGTCTTTAATATGTATCGCAATCCCACTAGGGATTAGCTCAGTGTCCCCTGGTTTTATGGAAACTGTTTGATCAATACATGCTTGAAGGTCAACTCCAGCTGAGCCATCAGTTTGATATTCAGGTAAATCAAAATCCTTGCCAATACGTGGATCAATAATTTTAAGATCTATGGTTTTTTTCATAATATAAAAAGAGTTACAAGGTTAGTTTAATTCTTTTATCTTCAGGTCACCAGACTGGGTGATTACTTTTTTCTCATAAATTCTTGCTATGTTATGTAGCTATTGGTATAACAGCCGACCTAAATACAAAAAATATATACAGGTTAACGATAAAAACGAAAGAAATGGCAAAAGTCTGTGAAGTAACTGGAAAAAGAACTAAAAGCGGGAACAATGTTTCGCATGCAAACAATAGAACGCGGCGAAAATTCTTCCCAAATTTACACTCACATCGTATTTGGGTTGAAAGTCAAAACAAATACGTTAAGCTACGTCTTTCTAAAAAAGGGTTAAGAACTATCGATAAATTAGGAATAGACCATGTTCTTGATAATTTGAAAGATTTTGGGGAAAAAGTATAAATGCGTGAAAAAATAAAACTTGTGTCAACTGCTAAGACTGGTCATTACTATACGACCACTAAAAATAAGAAGGAACACCCTGATAAAATGGAGACTAAAAAATTTGATCCTAAGATTAGGAAACATGTTCTCTATAAAGAATCTAAAATTAAATAATTTCATTCCGAATTGCCTAAAGGCATTATTTCATTATGCCTGAACTACCAGAGGTTGAAGTAACCAAAAAGTCGCTAGCAAACCATCTTCAAGGTCGGCAAATAAAACGTATTGATATCAGAGAAAGGCGCTTAAGATGGCCTATCAATTCCAGCCAACTTAGACGTTTAATTAATCAAGATATATTAAGCCTAACAAGAAGGGGTAAATATATTTTAATTAATACCGAATGTGGAACCGCTTTAATTCATTTGGGAATGTCGGGCAGTATTGGAATACTAAAGAATGATAGGCCAGTAAAAAAACATGATCATTTTGATTTGGTCTTAGATAACAAAATAATTATTAGATTTAATGACCCAAGGAGATTTGGTTCGTTTATCTGGGCAGGAAAAAATCCTGAAAAACATAAGCTCTTAAAACACCTTGGGCCAGAACCTCTTAACAATGATGCACTAGGTTTGCATTTGTATGAATTAAGCAAAGGTCGCAAGACATCGGTTAAGGCTTTTATAATGAATGCTAATGTTGTTGTTGGTGTTGGAAATATTTATGCCAGTGAATCTCTGTTTATTAGTGGCATCCATCCCAAAAGAAGAGCAAATAATATTAGTAAGAACAGATACCTTCAATTAGCAACTTCAATAAAAAACACTCTTGAACAATCAATTAACATGGGAGGAACAACACTAAGAGACTTTACTTACTCTCATGCTGGAGAGAAGGTTGGTTACTTTAAACAGAAGCTCCTTGTTTATGGTAGAGAGGATTTAGAATGCTCTAAATGTAAGCAACCAATAAAATCAGTCCAGCTTAGTGGCAGAAGTTCTTTTTATTGTTCTAACTGTCAGCATTAATTAATAGTAATCAACTTCATCGTCATCAATTAGCGCTCTAGGGTCAGAAGAGGTATCAACTTTGCCATTTGATTTTTGCATTGTGACAATTTGCATGTTTCCATACTCTGCAATTTCTGTCAGCTTATGTCCCTTGGACTGAAGCTTTTTAACCATATCTTTACTAAATGTGTCTCCCTCATGTTGAATTACATCTGGTAAGTATTGATGATGGAAACGACTTAATGATGTCATTTCATCGGCTGACCCGCCATTCGTCCAATTTAAAATAGACAGAAGAACCATGGTAATAATTTTGGCTCCTCCAGGAGTTCCTAAAATAGCTATACCCTTATCAGACTCAATAAAAGTTGGTGTCATACTAGACAGCATTCTTTTTTTAGGTTCAATTGAGTTTGCTTCACCATGAACTAGACCATATCGATTTGGTGCAAAAGGCTTAGCAGAAAAATCATCCATTTCATTGTTTAATATAAACCCAGCCGAAGGGACCATATAGCCCGAACCAAACCAAGTATTAATTGTTTGAGTTGTGGCAACTCGGTTGCCTTGGTTATCTATAATTGAATAATGGGTTGTTTCTGTGCCTTTATTAACATTTAAAGCAACCGCTATATTATCTTCAAGATGGATAGGAGTAGCTTGAGTTAAATCGATGGTTTCTGTGTGTTTAACTGCATGATCTAGTCCAATCAACTTATTAATTGGTACATCAACAAAATCAGGATCGCCGAGGTATGCTGCCCGATCTTGATATGCTCGTCGCATAGCCTCAACTATTAAATGAACTAGATCGGCTTCTTCTAATTGCTTATAGTCGTATTGTTGAAGAATATTTAAAATGGTAGCTATGGTGGTTCCACCAGATGATGGAGGTGGCGCAAGAGTTAGTTTGAATTCATTAAAATCTATTTTAATTGGTGAACGCTCCACAACCTGGTAATCTTGAAAATCTTCTAAAGACCAAATAGATCCATCTTTGTTAGTTTCATTGATGATGGTCTCGGTAAGCTTGCTGTCATAGAACCCTTGATGACCCTGTTCAGCGATAGTGTTTAGTGTGGAGGCGAGCTCTTTTTGTTTAATCACATAACCAACATCTGGCAGTTTATTGTTCGGTAAAAAGATCTCCTTAAACTTGGGGGACATCACATCAACTATCTGGGCAACCCTTAAAGCAACCAACAATCTTTCATAAACCGGGAAACCTTGTTCGGCAAGCTCAATTGCTGGTCTCAAAACTACATTTAATGGGAGTGTTCCATAATTTTCTGAAACATAGACAAGTGCAGCAGGTAAGCCTGGAATACCAGCAGCCAATGGGCCGTCTAAGGACACTCTAGGTATAACATTTTGACTCTCATCCAAATACATTTCTGAGTAAGAATCAAGTGGGGCAACCTCTCTGGCGTCTATGAAAGTTGAGAGCTCATCACTATTTCGATACATGAGAAAAAATCCACCGCCACCAAGTCCAGAACTATATGGCTCTACCACAGAGAGGACGGCACTAACAGCAACAGCAGCATCAAAAGCGTTACCTCCTTGTTCTAAAATTCTATAACCTGCTTTAGTTGCTAATGGATGAGCAGAAGCTATCCCGGGTTGTTGTGGATTAATTGATTCACTAAAAGCAATCGGGATGTTGATCAGTGAAAGACAAACCAATGTTCGCAATAATGCTTTGCTGAACAAACTAAGCATTATTTTTTATAAGCTTCTGCTAAAGCGTTTTGAACGGCTGGATGAACAAAATCAGATATATTGCCACCTTCTTGTGCTATCTGTCGAATCAACGATGATGAGATAAAAGCATTTTGATCGCCGCTGCTTAAAAATACAGTTTCAATATCATCTGCGAGTCTTTTGTTCATGCTGGCTAACTCAAATTCATACTGGCCGTCTGCAGGTGATCGTAAACCCCTTACAATAACTCTTGCTTCAATTGATTTTGCAAAGTTTATAGTCAGGCCATCATATGCTTTAACTTCAATATTATTAAAGTTATTAAGGACCTCATTAACCATTTCTAGTCTTTGATCAATTGTAAATAATGGGTTTTTTTCAGGGCTCTTTGCTACCCCAACAACAAGGTCCCCAAACAATGTTGAGGCTCTCCTTATGATTTCAAAATGTCCGTTTGTGATCGGATCAAATGTCCCTGGGTACAATGCAATCATATCAACTCCATAAATTATTCGCTGTCAAGCTGCCTAATAAGGCCATAGTATACTTTACCTGCTCTAGATTCTTTATAAATATAGTAACCAAAATGGTCTTCTGTGGTTATGGGTTTGTTTGTTTCGTAATAAACCCATGTTGTTTTAGAGGCCCAACCATTCTCATATAAGAGAGCTATAAGCTCCATAAGATCGTAAGCCCCATATGGAGGATCAACAAAAATAATATCAAAAGAATCTTTTTTATTTTTACTGCTAACAAACTTGAGTGAGTCCATACATAAATTGATGTAATCACAAATTCCTATGCTTTCTATTTGTTGCTGAAGTCTTCGATGAACATTATTTGAGCTATCAATTAGGGTTAAGTGTTTGCCGCCTCTGGATAGTGCCTCAATACCAAGGACTCCTGAGCCAGCAAAAAGATCTAAGATATTGGAATCCTGGATAATGGGCTCTAACCAACTAAACAATGTTTCTCTAACCCTATCTGGTGTAGGTTTAACAGCTGAATCCTTAATTGCTAGTTTTCTACCTTTGTAGTGCCCGCTAATAATTCGAACTTCTTTACTGGATGACATAAGGTTCTTCTATGATTTTTGCGCAAATTTCATGTAAATATATTGTTAATTTTAAACATAAATAATCATTTAATCTATTGATATATATAGATTTTTAAATATTATATGTCTAATATTTAGCACTCTTGCTGTTAGAGTGCTAAAATTATTGGCCGAATAGGAAAAATTATGGCAAACGAATTGGTATTAAAAAATGAATTAGCATTAATGGGCCCAATGGGCAGCCTAGATGCTTATATTAATATTGTAAATCAATCCCCTGTCCTCTCTAGAGAAGAAGAAAGAGAGTTAGCATACCGTTACAAAAATGATAATGATCTTGATGCTGCAAGACAACTCATTATGTCTCAACTACGCTTTGTTGTTCATATAGCAAGAACATATAACGGTTATGGCCTTCCGCTGGCTGACTTAATACAAGAAGGTAATATTGGTCTGATGAAGGCTGTAAAAAAATTTAATCCTGATAAAGGCGTAAGACTGGTCACTTATGCAGTTCATTGGATTAGATCAGAAATCCATGAGTTTGTATTTAATAATTGGAAAATAGTAAAAGTAGCCACAACAAAAGCTCAAAGAAAACTTTTTTTTAAGTTAAGAAGCAACAAAAAAAAGCTTGGATGGCTCACCAATGATGAAAAAGAATTGATTGCTCAAGATCTTGGTGTTAGATCAAAAGATGTGGCAACAATGGAACAAAGGTTTGCGTCGGTTGATATGTCGTATGATGTTGGAAGCTCAGATCCAGAAGAAGATTATGTGTCTCCCGCCGGATTCTTACCATCACCAGATCCTGATCCTTCACAAATTGCAGAAAAAGACAACTGGCTTGAAGGAAAAACAGAAGAGCTTACCAAAGCGCTCCAGTCTCTTGACCATAGAAGCAAAGAAATACTTACACAACGTTGGCTGACTGATAAAAAAGTAACCCTTAAAAAACTAGCTAAACAGTATAAAGTCTCTATTGAGCGGATCAGGCAAATTGAAGATAATGCCATCAAAGAACTCCGTGCAAAACTCGAGGAAGCATAAAATAAAATCCGTCAAGAGCTTTGTTAGAAGATCAGGGCGATTAACACAATCACAAAAAAATGCTCTTCAAGATCATTCTTCAAAATATCTTCTTGATACCAACAATACCAGTACAAACCTAAAAAGTTGCTTCGATTCAAAACAGCATGGTGTAGTTATAGAAATAGGGTTTGGAGATGGAACAGTATTAATTGAATCCGCTTTAAAAAACCCTAATAAGAATTTCATTGGGATAGAGGTGTATGACTCAGGTCTTGGGCAATGCTTAAATGAAATTAATAAACATAAGATTAAAAATATACGCTTGATTTATGGTGATGCGGTCGAGGTGTTTGAACAATTCATTACCAAAAAAAGCGTTGAAAAAATTAACATACTCTTTCCTGACCCTTGGCCAAAAAAAAGACATCATAAACGAAGATTAATCAATAAAAGGTTTTTGGCTCTGTTGTCTAAATCTCTTATAAATAAAGGCATTATTAATATTTCCACTGATTGGGAAGATTACGCTCAACAGATTGAGCTTACCTTTAAAGAAAGCAATCAGTTTAAAGAAATTAAAAGTGAATCAAGAAACCTCAAAACAAAGTTTGAAAAAAGGGGCATTAAACTGGGACACAAAATATTTAACTATTCTTACCAATTAACTTAAATTCAAACTTTTTTATTTTAGAGCAGAACCATCTTCTGTATATATGACCCATACTTTGCTATAGCCATCGGTATCCCATACGCCTGTCCACTCTTTGGGAATGCTAACTGCTTCACCTGCATTCATTGTTTGCACAGTTCCATCTGCAGAGGTTAGAGTGATACTTCCTTCAAGGATGTAAAAGAACTCATCGACACCGTAAGGTTCGGTAATATCATAATGAGCTTTTCCAGACTGATACATTCCAGTACCAAACCTTCCATCACTACTAAGCATGGTCATTACGTCTAGAGTGGTATTTCCATTATTAGTCTCCTCTACCATATCCGGACGGTTATAAATAGCACCGGTAGCATCCTCTTTACTAATTTTTGCAGGTATCACCACTGTACTTTCTTCATGGTCATTAGACATAGTTGTCACAGACATGAAGACCCCAATCACTGTGGCCAGAATAATTTTTTTCATCCTAATTCTCCTAAAAAATATACATATACATAAAATAAATAATTCAATTTATATAACCTGATTTTACACTATAACTAAAAGCAACCATTTCATTATTGAGCTTTTAACTTCTTAGAGAACCCAGTTTTAACATCGGGGCTGATAATGTGCTTTGACCTTCTAAAAACCGATCAATTGCTAAAGCAGCACCTCTGCCTTCATTCATTGCCCAAACAACCAATGATTGTCCTCGTCGACAATCACCACTAGCAAAAACGCCTTTGATGCTGGTTGTAAACTTTCCATAATCTGCATGAATATTATTTTTATCATTTAATTTAACCTTCATCTTATCTAAGAGATATTGTTCCGGACCCACAAATCCCATAGCTAAAAATATAAGGTCAGCTTCCCATATTTGTTCAGTGCCTTTTACTTCTTTCATACTTTTTTGTCCTTCAGGTGATTCCTCCCAATCTAAATTAATTGTCTTAAGTCCTGTCAATTTATTGTGCTTATCAACAATAAACTCTTTACTCAGCAGTGAGAACTCTCTTGGGTCCTTGCCAAATCTCTCTTGAGACTCTTCGTGACCATAGTCGGTTCTATAAATATGAGGCCATAATGGCCAAGGGTTATTGGGGTCTCTATCTACCGGCGGTTTAGGCATTATCTCCATATTAATTAGGCTACTACAACCTTGTCTTATGGCTGTGGCTATACAATCTGTACCGGTATCGCCACCACCTATAACAATCACATTTTTATCTTTTGCGTTTATGTAATTACCATCTGTTAATGAAGTATTGAGCAAGCTTTTTGTATGCTGGGTGAGAAAATCCATTGCAAAATGAACGTTCTGTCCATCTCTACCAGGGATTTCAATATCCCTAGGTATTGTAGAGCCAGTAGCAATTAGGGTTGCATCAAAATCATCCATTAGTAATTGGGGGTCCAGGTTGACTCCAACATTTGTATTAACTTTAAATTCTATGCCAGAGTCCTCAAGCAATTGAAGACGACGGTTTACCAAGCTTTTAGAAAGCTTCATATTAGGTATGCCATACATTAACAATCCCCCAATCCTGTCCTCGCGCTCAAAAACAGTGACCGAATGGCCGGCTTGGTTTAACTGATCTGCAGCTGTAAGCCCTGCTGGTCCAGACCCTATAATTGCGACTTTTTTATTGGTTCTTTTTGTTGCTTGTTTTGACCTAACCCAACCTTCTTCAAAAGCTCTATCAATTATGGAATTTTCGATATCTTTAATTGTAACTGCTGGCTCATTAATACCTAAAACACAAGCTCCTTCACACGGTGCTGGACAAACTCGTCCTGTGAATTCTGGAAAATTATTTGTCTTAATGAGCCTGTCATATGCGTCACTCCATCTATCTTTGTAAACTAAATCATTCCATTCTGGGATAAGGTTATCAATAGGACAGCCGTGTTCAGACTCACAAAAAGGTACACCACAGTTCATGCATCGTGCGCCTTGGGTTTTTAAATCATGGTCTTTAGCGGGGGTATATATTTCATAATAATCAAGCAGCCTTTCCTTAGTGTCGCGCCAAGGTGTTTTCCGCCTAGGGTATTCCATAAAACCTGTTGGTTTGCCCATCTTAAACTCCTGGCCTCTCAGATTTCCTATCTTTGACCTCAAAAATAGATTCAATTTCCTCATTATGTTCGCGTCGCTCTGTCATAACTCGCTTATAATCTTGTGGCATAACTTTGACAAATTTTTCTAGGTTATTTTCCCAATCATCGAGGAGCAATGAAGCGACCTCTGATTGAGTGTATCTCTGATGTAGCTCCACCATTCTAAGAAGCTCAGCAATACTCTCTTGATCATCTACTGTCTCAAGTTCAACCATGCCTGTGTTGCATTTAGGATCAAATTCATTATGTGGATCATAAACATAAGCAATGCCCCCTGACATTCCTGCAGCAAAGTTTACCCCTGTTGACCCAAGAACCACCACGCGTCCACCAGTCATGTATTCACAAGCATGATCTCCAACCCCTTCAACCACTGCTCTTGCGCCACTGTTTCTTACACAAAACCTTTCTGCTGCAATGCCTTTAAAAAAACCAAACCCTGAGGTAGCACCATAAAGTGCTACATTGCCAATAATTATATTCTTTTGTGCCACAAAACCATCCACCTTTGGAGGAGCAACAATTATCTTTCCGCCTGACAACCCTTTACCAACATAATCATTGGCATCACCAAGCAAATTAAAGGTAATGCCTTTTGATAAAAAAGCCCCAAAACTTTGGCCTGCGGATCCTTTGAAATCAACTTTAATGGTGTCATTTGGTAAGCCGTCTTCGCCCCATAAGCTAGCCACTTTATGACTCAACATGGCGCCTGTTGTACGGTTTGTATTTGTGATCGGGTATTGCAAATTAATTTGCTGTTTAGTTTTTATTGACTCTTTTGCGTCCTTGATGAGTTGTCGATCTAAAACATTCTTAATTCCATGATTTTGTGGAACTGTCTTCCTAATTGCCACACCTTCACGAAGCTCTGAAGCATTAACTAATAAAGCCTCTAAGTTTATCTTTTTTGATTTCCAGTGCTTCACTGCCTTGCCAGCATCTAATAAATCAACACGGCCAATTAGTTCATCAATTGACTCAATCCCTAAATCAGCCATGATCTCCCTGGCCTCTTCGGCCACCATAAATAAATAATTAATAATATGTTCTGGCTGCCCAGCAAACTTTTCCCTTAGTATTTTGTCCTGTGTAGCTATACCTACTGGGCATGTATTCATGTGACACTTTCTCATCATGATGCAACCCATGGTTATAAGGGGTGCAGTTGAAAAACCAAATTCTTCCGCACCAAGTAATGCGGCTATTACAACATCTCGGCCAGTCTTAAGCCCGCCATCGGTTTGTAGGGTAACCCTGCTTCTAAGATCATTGAGCACCAATGTCTGGTGTACTTCAGCAATGCCTAGCTCCCATGGCATGCCAGCGTGTTTAATGCTTGTTAGAGGTGAGGCCCCTGTGCCCCCAACATCTCCAGAAATAACAATATGGTCTGCATGTGCTTTTACCACCCCAGCTGATATTGTGCCCACACCCATTTCAGCAACCAATTTGACACTTATTTCAGCTTTTGGGTTAGCGTTCTTAAGATCAAATATTAATTGGGATAAATCCTCAATTGAATAAATGTCATGATGTGGTGGTGGGCTAATTAAACCTACACCGGGTGTTGAGTGTCTTATTGATGCAATTTTTTCATCTACTTTTCTACCAGGCAGCTCTCCACCTTCGCCTGGTTTTGCACCTTGTGCAATCTTGATTTGTAGTTGTTTTGCATTGGCAATGTAATTAGCTGTAACACCAAAACGGCCAGAAGCAATTTGTTTAATCGCTGAGGATTTAGAGTCACCGTTCTTCATCGGCTTGAAGCGCTCTGGGTCTTCACCTCCTTCTCCACTATTGCTTCTCCCACCTATTCTATTCATAGCAATAGCTAGTGTTTCATGTGCTTCTGATGAGATAGAGCCGAAGCTCATGGCCCCGGTGCAAAAACGTTGAATAATTTGGCTTGCAGGCTCTACATTTTTGATATCTATATTTTTATTCTTAGAGGTATTAAATCCTAGTAGTCCCCTTAGAGATAATGACTCTTCAGCTGTGCGGTTAGCATTAGATGCAAATTGTTGGTAAGCGTTTTTATCATTTTTACGTGCAGCATATTGTAACGACCAAACGGTTTCTGGGTCCCAAGCTTTCTTTTCTCCTTGGCTTCTCCAATGAAATTCCCCAGGATTTGGAAGGTTATCTATATTTGAATTAGTGTCTTGTGGCCAACCAAGACTATGTCGTTGCTTTACTTCTTTTTCTAATAATGCAAAATCGGCACCCTCTATCCGATTTGTTGTGCCAGCAAAACATAGGTCAATTACCTCTTGAGCTAAACCAAGGGCTTCAAAAATTTGTGCTCCTTTATAAGACTGAAGGGTGGATATTCCCATTTTACCCATCACCTTAAGCACGCCTTTAATAACGGCTTGGCGATAAGCGTCGATAACTTCTTCGTTACTATCCAATAAAATTCTATTTTCCTTGCCACGACGATGGTGAGCGTGTTTGATTAAGCCTTCATCTTTTGCATGAATGAGTGTTTCATAGGCTAAATAAGGGTTGATAGCGTCTGCCCCATAACCAAAGAGGAGACAAAAATGGTGAACCTCCCTGGCCTCAGCTGTTTCAATTATAATCGCTGTTTTTGTTCGTTTTGCCACCTTAGTTAAGTGATGATGAACGGCACCACAAGCCATTAAACTACTTATAGCTGCAAATTCATGATTAACGCTTCTGTCTGAAAGAACCAAGAAGCCCACACCATTATCAACAGCTTCTTCTGCTTGCTGACAAACCCTGTTAACAGCAGTTTTTAAATCTTCTGTTGACGAGTCAGAAATATTAAAGGTTATATCTATTACTTTACTTTTGTGGCCCTCATGATCAAGATGCTTCAAGGCATACAGGGCGGTACTGGTTAGAATCGGATGATCAACTAATAATCGATGTGCATGGCCTTCTCCAGGGTTTAGTATGTTTTTTTCTGGGCCAATATAACACTCCAGAGACATTATGATTTTTTCTCTTATGGAGTCAATTGCGGGGTTTGAGACTTGAGCAAATAATTGTTTAAAATAATCATACAGCATGCGTTGTTTGTCGCTTAAAACAGCCAAAGCAGAGTCATTACCCATTGACCCTAAAGGGTCCCTTAAGTCATGCACCATAGGTAACAGCATAAACTCTAGAGTTTCTGAGGTATAACCAAAGGCTCTCATTCTTCGAGTAAGCTCTTCCAATGAAAACGAAGGGTCTGATCTTGATTGTTTTATTTTTCTAAAAATTAGTCGGTTATCGTGTAACCACTCTCTATATGGTTTGGCATTTATTAGAGGTTCTTTTACCTCATCATCTGAAAGCACTTGGCCTTTTTTAAAATCAATGAGAAATATTTTTCCAGGTGCTAACCTTCCTTTAATCAAAATGTTGTCATCAGAGATTGGTAAGACACCTACCTCACTGGCCATAATCACCTTATTATCTTTAGTTATATAATAACGACTAGGTCTTAGCCCGTTTCTATCAAGAACCGCCCCGACAACATCTCCATTAGTAAATGTAATTGATGCTGGCCCATCCCATGGTTCCATTAAATTAGAAGTAAACGCGTAATATGCCTTTCTATCTTTGGACAATGTTTTCTTGTTTTGCCATGCCTCCGGCACCATCATTAAAACTGACTCTTCCAGGCTTCTTCCTGTCATCGTTAGAAACTCTAGGACATTATCAAAATTACCAGAGTCTGAGCAGTCCTTCTCTATCACAGGGAACAGTTCTTTGATTTTTTCACCATAAATATCGGACTCAATATTGCCTTCTCTTGCTCTCATCCAATTAATATTCCCTTTAATGGTATTAATTTCACCATTATGAGACATCATCCTGTTTGGCATCGCTCGATCCCAACTTGGAAATGTGTTAGTTGAGAATCTGGAGTGAACCATGGCTAGATGTGACTCAAACTCCTCAGCACTAAGATCAAGATAAAACGCTGCTAATTGGTTACAAGTTAACATGCCTTTATAAACAATTGTTTTAGATGACAGACTGTTAATATAGAAGAGGCTTGAACCTTTTAAAGCTTCGTCATTCCTAAGATCGTTACTGGCTTTTTTTCTAGCTAAATAAAGCCTTCTTTCAAAACTCTCTTGATCGTCAATATTTATAGTGTTTTGAATAAACACTTGTTCGATAATAGGCATTGCTTGTATGGCTGATGGGCCTATATTTGAGCCTTCAATATCAAATGGCACCTGTCTCCACCCTAATAGCTTTAGGTCATTTTGCTGGCAGATTTTTTTAAAATAATCCCTACAATAACTTTGTTCTTTTTTATCTTTTGGTAGAAAAATATTTCCTACTGCGTATGTGTCTTTTTTCAATACAACACGGTCAAATAAATCTGACGCAATGTTCTTAAAAAATTGATGAGGGATGCCTGTGATAATTCCTGCTCCGTCACCAGTATTTGCTTCAGCGCCTCTGGCTCCCCTGTGGTCCATGTTACAGAGAATAGTAAGGGCATCTTTTACTATTTGCCTGCTCTCTATACCCTTGATATCAGCAACAAAACCAACCCCACAACTATCATGCTCAAACTGAGCATCGTACAATCCAACCTTTAGTTTTGGTCTAAAAGACATAAGTTTATATTTTGTTTATTTGTTAAAATTTTTTATCGAGAAATCTGTTGGCCTCAACCAGTCAATGGCATAAAAGAGTATGCTGGAAACCGATAAAAGTAGATTATAGCAATTTTTGATTAATTTTTCTGCTAGCACCGGTATTATATGGAGTCATTGCTATTGTTCTATGTACATACTCAATACTCGAATATTACTAAAAGAAATAAATAAGGAAAAATATGGTGGAATTTAAACTGTTGATTGAAACCATCAACGCAATACTTTGGAATGATTACACGTTATACGCGCTGTTACTCACAGGGGTAGTTTTTACCTTATGGAGTGGTTTTTCACAATACTATGCTTTAACCCATGGAGTTAAGACCATTAGGGGTGATTTTGACAAACAAGATGATCCAGGTGCGATTACACATTTCCAAGCTCTATCAACAGCTTTGTCGGCAACAGTAGGCCTGGGAAATATTGGTGGGGTAGCTCTGGCAATCTCATTGGGTGGGCCTGGTGCTGTGTTTTGGATGTGGGTGGTTGGTTTTTTAGGGATGGCTATTAAACTGACTGAGGTTTCATTGGCTATGATCCATAGAGACACTTCAGATAGTGACAATCCAAGCGGTGGTCCTATGTGGGTGGTTGAAAGAAACTTGTCGAACAAGGGTCCTGTCCTTAAGTATATTGGTAAATTAATTGCCGGCGTTTTTTGTATAGCTTTAATAGTTAATACAATTACAGCTGGGAATATGTTTCAAGCTTGGAATGTAGCAAACCTAACACAATCGTATTTTGGCGTTCCAACTATGATTACAGGGCTGATCTTAGCTATTGTGGTTGGTGCGGTTATCATCGGCGGAATTAAGCGAATTGGAGCTGTAACATCAAAGCTTGTTCCTTTTATGTTGGTTCTGTATGTAGTTGCTTGCATATTTGTTCTGTTGATTAACATTGAAAGCATACCCAAAATGTTAGCTTTGATAGTAACCTCAGCTTTCTCGCCGCTAGAATCAAGCAATGCTTTTCTTGGTGGTACAGCAGGTTATGCTTTTATGTATGGCATGCAAAGAGCATTGTTTTCAAATGAAGCAGGCCAAGGCTCATCTGCTATTGCCCACTCTGCTGCAAAAACTGATGAGCCAATTAGAGAAGGGGTTGTCGCAGGTCTGGAACCTTTTATAGACACTATTGTAGTGTGCACAATGAGTGCTCTTGTCATCTTGGTTACTGGGGTCTGGAATCGTCCAGCTGAGTCCGTTATCACTGATTACAACTTCGTTCAAACGACTGAAGAAGTTACGGAGGCTCCTGACACAAAAACGACCTGGCAATTGTCAACCAATATTGATTCATCTATAGATGAAGGTCAGAGGGTGTTTACGATCTACAGGGGACGCTTTAATCCTGAGTCAGGCAATAACTTTAAAAAAGTGTACGGCACAGTTGAGGAAAACAACACTGTGGAGTGGGACGAAATATCTTTCCTAGACTCACCTGCTTCCCCAGAAACACCTGAGTTAAAGGACAGATCTGTTTATATAGATTATGTTGGCGCAACGCTTACTGCTGCAGCTTTTGATAAGGTAGTGCCCGGACTAGGTAAATGGCTAGTAACACTCGCTTCTTGGTTATTCGCTATTTCAACTATGATCTCTTGGAGTTATTACGGTGAAAAAGGAGTGGTGTTTCTTGTTGGAGAAAAAGGGGTTATTTTATATAAAATTGGGTTTTGTGCTCTTGCTGTATTAGCAACATCAGGTTTTATTGAGACTGACGCAGAACTAAATATGTTTGCAAATTTAGGGACTGGTTTTTGTATTATTGCTAACCTACCAATAATCTGGTTATTCGGACATCAAGCAATGAAAGAATACAAAGCCTATATAACAAAACTTAATAGAGGGGAGTTTAATACTAACAATTAAATTATTATAAAAAATGAAAACAGAAATAAAAATTAAGCCTTTTTGGTATTCAGATATTTGGCTTTGGCCTAAACTCATAACAATCATTACCACATTAGACAAAGAAGGCACGGTAAACGCAGGTCCCTATTCTCATATAATGCAATACGATGTGATGACTAAAAACCCCAGAATGATTGTGGGTTTTAGGCAAGACTCTCATACTTTTGTGAACATTTGTGACACAGGTGAATTTGTTGTGAACTGTCCTAGTGCTTCTCATCTAGACGACATGATGGAAACCGCTAAGTTCTACCCCGAGGGTGTTAATGAGTTAGAGTTTACGAGCTTTACATCAATCCCTTCAAAAAAGGTTAAACCACCGAGTCTTAAAGAGTGTCCACAAATAGCAGAGTGCACTGTGGATGAAATAATTAAATTAGAAAAAAGCACCGGTATTGTAATCGGCACCATAGAGGCAATAGTCGTTGATGAAAAATTGGTCGACATGGGAAGAGAAGAAAGAATCCGTACTATGAATCTTCCTATTGGAATGGGAGATGAGGCAAGACAAGTGTATTATCATGGAACTGTTGGTGAAAACCTTACTCAACATACTCTTGGGCAGCCCAAAAATGCTATGCAAGGCGCGGATGCAGTGACGGCGATGGATTGGGATAAAGAGGCAATGAAAATGTTAATGAACGTACCGCCACCACTAAGAAAAATGGTGATAGAAAACACAGAAGAATTTACCCAAGAAAATAATGCGAGTGTTGTGACCGCTGAACTATTTACTGAATTAGCTAAATCTGTTGGCATGGATCCTGAAGTAATGGAGAGATTCAGAACCGGGGGTTAATTTTTTTGGGTACTGACAATTTATAAATCAAACGAGGTTAATGAAACTTGAAATAAAAAATCAGAGTTTGTTTATAGAAAAAGCATACATCAATGGTCAATGGGTTGATGCTGATGATAACTCAACTTTGGATGTCCTTAATCCAGTTAACCAAGAAATCATAGGCCGCGTTCCAAATTGTGGCGCAACAGAAACCAATGTTGCAATAAATGCCGCTGCAGAAGCACAAAAAAAGTGGCAAAAATATCCTGCAAAAGAAAAAGCTTCCATTCTAAGAGATTTTTATAATCTACTTTGCTCAAATCAGGATGATTTAGCAAAAATTCTTACCTATGAACAAGGCAAGCCTCTAGCAGAAGCTTTAGGAGAAATTGCATATTCAGCATCATTTATCGAATGGTTTTCAGAGGAAGCAAAGCGTATTTACGGAGATGTAATACCAGGCCATATGCATGACAGAAGAACCTTGGTTATCAAACAACCTGTTGGGGTTGTGGCTTCAATCACACCTTGGAATTTTCCCTCAGCAATGCTGGCAAGAAAAGTTGGTCCTGCGCTCGCAACAGGTTGTTCGCTTGTGTGCAAACCAGCAAAACAGACTCCTTTTTCAGCGCTGGCCTTTGCCTATTTAGCGGAAGAAGCAGGCTTGCCCAAAGGGTTGTTGAATGTATTAACCGGAAATGCTCAAACCATTGGCAAAGCATTAACTGACAGTGATCTGGTCCGCAAACTGACATTTACTGGGTCAACTGAGATAGGAAAAATGCTTCTAAAAGAGTGTGCAAACACAGTGAAAAGAGTGTCTATGGAGTTAGGGGGACACGCTCCATTTATCGTTTTTGAAGATGCGGATATAAAAGCTGCTATTGCAGGAGCAATTGCAGCAAAATATAGAAACGCTGGTCAGACTTGTGTTTGTGCTAATCGAATATATGTCCATCAAGATGTTTATGAAGAGTTTTCTGAAGGGTTTGCCAAAGAAGCTGGAAAACTCCAGACAGGCCAAGGTTTTGATCCTGTAGCAGATCAAGGTCCTCTTATTGATAAAGCTGCTTTAGCCAAAGTTGAAGAGCATGTTGCAGACGCAAAAAATCATGGGGGAGAAATTATTCTAGGTGGTCAACCTCATGAGCTTGGAGGTTTGTTCTATGAGCCTACTGTTATCAAGAATGCTAATGATGAAATGCTCGTGTCATACGAGGAAACATTTGGGCCAGTCGCACCTTTATTTTCGTTTTCAACAGAAGAGGAAGTGATAGAGAGGGCAAACAACACACCTTTTGGCCTGGCCTCATACTTCTACACCAGTGATTTAGCAAAAAGCTGGAGGGTTTCTGAGCAGCTTGAATATGGAATAGTTGGCCTAAACACAGGAATTATTTCTACTGAAATGGCTCCCTTTGGCGGTGTTAAAGAATCAGGCATGGGTAGAGAAGGTTCAAAATACGGAATAGATGATTATTTAGAAATAAAATATATCTCTCTAGCTGGCATAGAAGAATAATTGTAATTATTATTCTCCCCTGTATTATTCAGCAATACTAAAATCACCTCTATGCAAGACGACACCCCTAAACTCACTAAAGGTCCTCCTTCAAAGGCAATAATTTCAATGATGACGCCAATGGTTATTGGTTTAATTGTTATTATTGGCAATGGACTGGTTGACGCTTATTTCATAGGTCAATTGGGTTATGCTCAATTAGCTGCTGTGAGTTATGCTTTTCCTGTTTGGTTTGTTCTAGGCGGCATTGTAATGGGTTTAGGTGTTGGCACCTCCTCTTTAGCTTCAAGAGCCATTGGATCAGGAAACAAAGAGATTGTTAAAGAGATCGCAACCCATGCAATGATTCTGTCTATCGTTGTAGGGGTTATTGTAATAGCCATTGGTTTGTCATCAATTGATTTGGTTTTTGGGTTATTAGGAGCCAACGAAGAAACCATGCCTTATGTAAAGGAGTATATGGAGGTCTACTATTGGGGTGGACTTTTTATGGCAGTTCCTATGATAGGTAACTCTGTAATGAGAGCAGCCGGTGATGCAAAAACACCTTCTGTTTTAATGGCTTCTTCAGCCATTATTAATGCTGTATTGGACCCGATACTAATATTTGGGTGGTTTGGTTTGCCTGCAATGGGTGTTAAAGGTGCAGCACTGGCAAGTGTTCTTTCTAACGTTGTATTTTTAATAGCAGCATTATGTATTCTTATTTTTAGAGACAACTTAATACAATTTGCTAACCATAGTTTGAAATCGATTGTTGAGTCTTGGAAAAAAATTCTTCATGTTGGTTTGCCAGCTATAGCCAGTAACCTTATTGCTCCACTATCAACTGCTCTAGTTACGGCACTTATAAGCAGTTATGGCCAAGCAGCTGTGGCAGCTTATGGGTTAGCGGGCCGGTTAGAGGCTTTTATTATTGTTATCTTAATGGCCCTTGGGGGAGCAATGTCTCCCTATGTTGGGCAAAACTTTGGGGCCAAAAGATTTGACCGTTTAGAAGAAGGGTTTAAATTCTCTGCGAGATTCATATTGGTGTATTCATTATTTTGTATTATATTTTTATATCTCTCTGCTGAATTTTTCTTAGGTTTTTTTACCTCTGACCCTGAGGTTATTAAAATAGCTAAAATTCAATTGCTTTATTGCCCATGGGGTTATGGCTTTCTTGGTCTAGCTGCAATTTGTAATGGTTCATTCAATGCTTTTGGTAAACCTATGCCAGCCATGACAATTTCAATTGCTAGAACATTAATTGTTTATGTTCCAATGGCTTATTGGTTTGCTTCATTAATGGGCATAAGAGGAGTTTTTGTGGCTCAAGTGGTTGCAAATATCCTTGCTGGGATAGCTGGAATAATATGGTATAGGTTACTGTTTAAACAATTATCAAATCAAAATATAGCTTAAATTAATCCATTCCCTGAAGTTGTTTAATCACGCCCTCATCTTCAAGTGTTGAGGTGTCTTGGGTAATCTCCTCACCTCTTGCGATTGCTCTAAGTAGGCGCCTCATAATTTTTCCTGATCTGGTCTTAGGAAGGTTATCTGAATATCTTATATCATCTGGTTTTGCAATGGGTCCAACTTGCTCAGCAACCCAGTCCCTTAGCTCTTTTGTCACATTAGGTTCTGTGTCTTCGGTGGGTCGCTCTCCTTTGGTGACAACAAAAGCAAAGATTCCTTCTCCTTTCACTTCATGTGGTTTTCCCACCACCGCAGCCTCAGCAACATTGGGGTGTGCAACCAACGCAGACTCTACTTCCATCGTTCCTAGGCGATGCCCTGAAACGTTTAAGACATCATCTATTCTCCCCATAATCCAAAAAAACTTATCTTCGTCTTGGTTGGCACTGTCTCCAGCAACATAGAATTTATGGTTAAATTTTTCCCAATATGTTTCGATGTATCGATCATTATCACCCCAAATTGTTCTTAACATAGAGGGCCATGGTTTTGTTATAACCAAATAACCACCTTTATTAGGTTGGTTAACTGTGTTTCCTGTGTCATCAACAATATCCATCATAATTCCTGGTAAAGGCTGTGTGCATGAACCCGGTTTGGTTGAGATTACTCCTGGCAAAGGACTAATCATGGCTGCTCCTGTTTCGGTTTGCCACCAAGTGTCTACGATTGGACACTCTTCTTTACCAATTACTGTGTGATACCACATCCATGCTTCTGGGTTAATGGGCTCACCAACAGTTCCTAGTAGCCTAAGTGCAGATAAATCATAGTTATTTGGAATATCATCTCCCAATTTCATTAATGCTCTTATTGCAGTTGGTGCAGTATAAAATAGTGTGACATTATGTCGCTCACAGACCTCCCAAAACCTTCCTGGGTGAGGATAAGTGGGGGCTCCTTCATAAATTAAAATGGTCGCTCCGGCTGCTAGTGGTCCGTAAGCAACATAAGTATGGCCCGTAATCCAACCCACATCGGCTGTACACCAAAAAACATCGGAATCTTTGATGTCAAAAATCCATTGGAACGTGGTTTTTGCATGTAATAAATAGCCGCCTGACGAATGTTGTATCCCTTTTGGTTTTCCTGTTGAGCCTGAGGTATAAAGAATAAACAAAGGGTGTTCTGAACTTAATGCTATAGCTTTTGACTCTCTTTTTTGGTCTTTGATCAGATCGTGCCACCATATATCTCTTTTATTAACCATGTTGATGGGTTCGCCTGTTCTTTGAAACACCACCACATTTTCAATAGGCGCCTCCCAACCTTCCAATGCTTTATCAGTAGAGTCCTTTAAGGGAATTATGTTGCCTCCACGAAAAGCTCCATCAGCGGTAATGACAAGTTTTGCTGCAGCATCTTCGATACGATCCTTGAGTGCGTTTGATGAAAAACCACCAAAAACTACTGAGTGCACTGCACCAATCCGTGCACACGCCTGCATTGCTATAACTGCCTCGGGCACCATGGGCATATATATAATAACCCTATCTAAGGGTTTAACTCCTAGAGTTAACAAGCCATTTGAAAATCTAGAGACCTCATCAAGTAGCTCTTGATATGTAATGTTTTTTGTCTCTCCGTTTTCAGCCTCAAAAATAATTGCTATTTTGTTTGGAGATCTTTGTGCGTTCAGATCAAGGCAATTATATGAGACGTTAACCTCACCATCAGTAAACCATTGATAATTAGGTGCTTTTCTATCATCTAAGACGGTAGAAAAATCCTTGAACCAATGAAGGTTATCTTGTGCTAATTTTGCCCAATAACCTTCATAGTCTTCTTCAGCATGGCGCCTCAGCTCATCGAGTTCAGGTTTCTTTATATTTGCATCCTTACTAAAAGATTCCGATGGAGAAAATCGGCGCCTCTCCTCTAATATAGAGTCTATGGTTTTTTCGCTCATAATCGCAACATGATTACAGTTTTAATATCAGCTTGTCCAATAAATTTTCTGACTGGAGCAAATAACTTATACCAAAGATATTGAGATGGTTTATTACATGGTAAAGATTATAAAGGTCTTGCCTTATGTTGAAGCCTGATGAAACTGGCCAAATGCTATTATAAGACTCATAAAACTCTTGAGAAAAACCCCCAAATAAAAGTGTCATAGCAATGTCGGTCTCACGGTCACCATAATAAACGGCTGGGTCAAAAATCACTGGTTTATTGTTGCAAAGGGTCCCCCAGTTTCCCGACCATAGGTCGCCATGTAATAAACTAGAGACAGGCGAATAATCCTCAAAAAAAACATCCAGATTGTTCAGAAGATGGGTGGCTTTATCCTCAAGTGCTGCAGAATAGCCTTTGGAATAAGCCATCTCTAATTGGGGTAACAGTCTTTGGTCCTTATAAAAAACAACCCAATCGGTCTCTTGCTTATTGAGTTGTTTGGTCAACCCTATCCAGTTGGTTTGATTTAAACCAAAATAATCTGCCTTAGTTTTATGCATTATGGCCAGCTGTTTACCTAACTCAAGAGCTGAATGTTTTGTTTGTGGTCTTATGTCTAAAAACTCCATGAGGATATAAGCGTTATCTCCAACATTCCCAACACTAAAAACATGGGGTGCCTGCACCGTGTTTGTTAAAGATATTAACTCCAGACCTCTTGCCTCTGCTACAAATCTATTGAAGTCATTATTTTCAGCAACTTTTAAAAAATAAACTGCCTCTTCATTATGTACCTTTAGGTGGGCGGGTTGCTTGGAAGTTAAACTAAAGGTGTCATCTGTGCACTGGAGGTCTATGCCTGAGTGTATAGAAATTGCTCGTATTAAATCAGACAATCTTGATTATCTTTTTCTAGATCGATGCGGTGGTGAATAGGGCTTGATTTAGAAATATAACCTAATAAAAAATCCATCTGGTCTGCAAGAATATTTCTTCCTTGTAGATAAATATACTCTGCATAATTTGGCACGAAGGGGATAGCTAGTAACTCAACTTTAGCCTGCTCAGGGGTTCTACCTCCTTTGTGATGGTTGCAGCGTTTACATGCTGAAACCACATTGTTCCAGTCATCGTTTCCACCTTGACTGATTGGAGTAATATGGTCTCTTGTAAGCTCTCTCTTGTTGTATCGATCGCCGCAGTACATGCAAAGATAACTGTCTCGCTTAAATAATGTTTGATTGTTAAGAGGAGGAGTATATTGACTCATTTTATCTTGAAAATGCTTGGTCCTTCCGTTAGTTGCAATAATTGAGTTAACAGTTATAGAGCTTTGTTTGCCAGACGCTGCATTAATTCCACCATATATTGTATAAAGGTCGTTCCCTAAGGTATAAACAACCTGATCGACTGCATAAAGTTTAACCGCCTCTTTATAGTCCACCCACTCTAAAGGCAGTCCTGTGATATCAACTCTCAATGTTTGATGGTAGGTGTTCATACTCTTAATCTTTTATATTATTTTGTACCTAATAGTAAACAATTTTTTATAAATAATAATTGAATTTCTATTCTTTTTTTTCTTGGTTTTTTCGCTAATCGTGTTAGTGTGATGCACCTATAAATGGGACAAAGAAAACAAACAACTTAATTTTCTTATGACTATAAAGATTGGGATCCTAAAAGAATCGGTTAATAACGAGACTAGAGTGGCTATTGTGCCTGAAATTTGCCAAAAACTATCAGGGTCTGGTGTCGAGTTTGTCCTCCAAAAAAACAGTGGTCTCTTAGCTGGTTATCATGACTCCGATTATCCTGACAACTGCAATTTTATTGGGTCCAGTGAAGAGGTTCTTAAGGCTTGCAACGTATTATTAAAGGTGAGCCCGCCATTAAAGGAAGAGGTAGCTGTCCTAAAAGAAAAAACCGTTGTGGTTGGGTTTATGAACCCCTTTCAAAATAAAGACCTTATTAAATTAATGGCTCAACAAAATATCGTGTCCTTTTCTGTTGAGCTAATACCAAGAATATCAAGGGCCCAATCAATGGATGCCTTATCATCACAAGCCTCCATTGCTGGGTACAAGTCGGTGTTGCTTGCTGCAAATCACTCAAATAAATTTTTTCCTATGTTAACAACGGCTGCTGGGACTGTAAGGCCTGCGCAAACCTTGGTCATTGGAGCCGGCGTTGCTGGTTTACAAGCCATCGCAACTGCTAAACGTCTTGGTTCAAGAGTTTTAGCCTTTGATGTAAGAAGCAGCACAAAAGAACAGATTGAGTCCTTGGGGGCAAAATTTCTTGATACCGGGGTATCAGCTGAGGGCGAAGGGGGTTATGCCAGAGAGTTAACTAAAGATGAGCTAGACCAACAAAAAGAAGTGTTGGCAAAAACCATAAGCGAGTCAGACGTAGTTATCACAACGGCTGCGGTACCAGGTAAACCTGCTCCCAAGCTTATCGATGAAGAAACAGTCAAGACAATGCAACCGGGTTCTGTGATTGTTGACCTAGGAGCAATATCAGGTGGTAATTGTTCAGTAACAAAACCTGATGAAACAATTAACTTTAATGGTGTAATTGTTTGTGGTCCGACCAATTTACCAGCTACTATGCCAAAACATGCAAGTGAATTATACGCGAGAAACCTTTCAAATTTTTTATCTCCAGCAATAACTGAAAAAGGGTTAATTGTTGACTGGGAAGATGAGGTTTTTAGAGACTCTAACCTAACAAAAAATGGAGAAATAACGTTTAGTGCTGAGCACTAACTCAAGTTAACAATGGAAGCCTTTGTTGCAATTTATATTTTCTTACTAGCGGCTATTACTGGGTATGAAGTAATTTCAAAAGTCCCAGCGATACTCCACACACCATTAATGTCTGGGTCTAATTTTATTCATGGTGTTGTTTTAGTCGGAGCAATTATTGCTTTGGGGTTAGCTGATAACACTTTAGAGAAAACAATTGGCTTTATAGGCGTTTTACTTGCCTCAGGGAATGCTGTAGGCGGGTACGTTGTGACCGAGAGAATGTTAGAAATGTTTAAATCGAGCAAAGACAATGACAAACCTTGAGGTAATAATTCAAAGCGCTTATGTAGTTGCAGCCATCTTGTTCATTCTTGGCTTAAAAAAAATGAGCTCACCAACCACTGCTAGAACAGGAATTATCTGGGCCGGTGTAGGAATGTTGTTAGCCACTGCTGTAACTTTTTTCTACCCAGGCATAGAGAACCTCTTGTTAATTTTAGTTGCGATACTCATAGGAAGTATTATTGCAGGCATTACTGCAAAAAAAGTTGAAATGACCGATATGCCACAAATGATTGCATTGTATAACGGCATGGGTGGAGGAGCAGCTGCAGCGATAGCTGCTGTTGAGCTTTTTAAAGGACACCAACTTCAATTAAGTTTTGTAATTTTGGCATTAGTTGGGGGTGTAATTGGTTCTATCTCATTCTCTGGCAGCTTAATTGCTTTTGGTAAATTACAAGGGCTTATTAAAGGATCCTTCAGGTTTAAAGGCCAGAATATTTTAAATTTAAGCATCTTGTTAACGGCGACTATCTTTTCGTTGTTTATTGTTCTTGGGCTAAACTATATCGATAACCCTATTGTATTAGTGTTTGTTGTTGCTCTTATTTTAGGTGTCACAATGACGCTTCCAATAGGTGGTGCCGATATGCCTGTCGTAATCTCTTTATATAACGCTTTAACTGGTTTGGCTGTTGGTCTTGAGGGATATGTTCTACAAAATTACTCAATGATAATAGCAGGAACAGTTGTTGGTTCTGCTGGGACGCTACTGACCCAACTAATGGCCAAAGCTATGAACCGCTCATTGGCTAATGTTTTGTTTAGTGGTTTTGGTGACAGTGGTGCTCTGTCATCAGAAGAAAACACACAAGGAGAAATGAAGCCCATTGAAGCAAACGATGCCAGCATCATGATGGCTTTTGCTCAAAAAGTTATTGTTATACCGGGTTACGGTATGGCTGTTGCACAAGCCCAACAAAAAGTATGGGAATATTGTCAATTGCTTATCGATCGAGGTGTTGATGTAAAGTTTGCTATACACCCTGTTGCAGGAAGAATGCCAGGTCATATGAATGTCTTATTAGCAGAGGCTGGGGTTCCTTATGATTTAATTTATGATGCTGATGAGATCAACCAAGAATTTAAAAGTTGTGATGTGGCTTTGGTGATTGGCGCTAATGATGTGGTTAACCCTGTCGCTAGAACCGATCCATCTAGTCCTATTTATGGAATGCCTATACTTGATGCTGATTACTCTTCAAATGTTATAGTTGTCAAACGAGGCCAGGGTGCTGGTTTCTCAGGCATTGAAAACAGTTTATTCTTTTTAGATAACACTAGAATGCTATACGGAGATGGAAAGGACGTGGCCACAGATCTAGTTCAATCAATAAAAGAGCTTTAAATAAAGACAGTTATCTCAACTTTCAGAGTATGTTATTCTCAGCATTATGTTTGTAAGATTTGAAATGGAGCGCTTTCAGTCCGTCTATGAAAATGAGGTGGATTTTAACCTTAGTGATAGCGGCAATCATCCAATGTCTATTAATGATTTGCTTGATAAAGATGAAATTGAGAGGTTTTTATCAATGGAAATCTACTACGGTTATACACAGGGTGACCCTCGTTTGCTCAATTTAATTAAAGACTGGTACCCCAACACCAACGAGTCAAATATTCTACTAACTAGTGGCTCTGCTGAGGCTAATTTTATAATGGCTTGGACGTTAGTTAAGCCTGGTGATGAGGTGGTTATGGTGTTGCCAAATTATATGCAAGTGCCTGGTTTGGCCAAAAATTTTGGTGCTGAAATAAAAACCATAAACCTTAAAGAGGAACTGGGGTGGCGTCTCGATTTAAATGAGTTAGAGGAAATTGTTACCCCTAATACTAAATTAATTTCCATCTGTAACCCCAACAATCCAACTGGGGCTGTTATGACAGATGAAGAAATGACTTCTATTGCATCGATTGCAAGAACCAATGATGCTTATGTTCATTCAGATGAAGTTTATCGTGGCTCAGAGCTTGATGGCAAAGAAACCAAAAGTTTTATAGAGTTTTACGAAAAAGCAATTGTGTGCTGTGGGCTATCAAAATCTTTTGCCCACCCAGGTCTAAGAATCGGCTGGTTGGTTGCCAATGAAGAATTGGTTGAAGAAATTTGGGCCCACAAAGATTATACGTCACTATGTGCTTCTGTTTTGTCCCAAGAAATAGCAATAAAAATTATGGCAAAAAAAACTAGGGGACAAGTTTTATCGAGGTCTAGTGAAATGCTAAATAACAACCTAAAATTATTTCAATCCTGGTTGGATTCTCATAACGGATTGTTTACTTTTGTTCCACCACAAGCTGGAGGGATGGCTTTTGTGGGCTACAAAATGGATATTAATAGCATGGAGTTTGCTCACAAACTAAGAATTGAGCAAAGCGTTTTGATTGTTCCTGGTGACTGTTACGGTATGGATGGTTACTTAAGGTTTGGTATCGGTTCTCATTCTGATTATTTATCACAAGGATTAGAATTGGTTAGCAATGGGATAAAGTCTATAGGGTGCTGAAAAAATCAATACTAAATATTGCTATACAAACACCCGTTAAATCGCTTTTTGACTATAGCGTAAACCCAGAATCTAAGATAAAACCACAAATTGGTCAACGAATTCACGTGCCTTTTGGGAATAAAAAAAGGTTGGGGTTTATACATGATATTAGCTCTTCATCCAAAATAAGTAATAGAAAGTTAAGGCCTTTTACAGAAATTATTGATGAAACACCAGTTATAGATAACCACACAAGAGATCTGATTAAGTGGTGCTCAAATTACTATCATTACCCTATTGGTATGGTTTACTCAACTATTGTTCCCAAGTATTTAAGAGAGTCTAAATACCCAAACAAAATTAAAGACAAAGGTTTTGTGGCTGTAGCAGAAAAGAGAAAAATCTTAACCGATGCTCAAAAAAGCGCCCTAAAAGAATCCGAAAAATATTTTAAAAATAAAAGCACTCTTCTCCTTAACGGAATCACAGGAAGCGGCAAGACAGAAGTGTATATGCGACTAATTGAAAAAGAGCTGAGTCTTGGCCACCAAGTATTGTTTCTTGTTCCAGAGATTGGCTTAACCCCACAAACTGCCAATGTTTTAACTGACCGTTTTGGTGATTTAGTTAATGTTGTACACTCTGGGACCAGCCCCAAGGTTAGAGCATCTGTTTGGATTGCTGCACAAAAAGGTCTTGCGCAATTAGTTGTTGGAACAAGGTCTGCTATTTTTACTCCTTTTGCTTCGTTGGGGATTATTGTTGTTGATGAAGAGCATGATCAATCTTACAAGCAACAAAACGGTTTAATGTACTCAGCCAGGGACCTGGCTGTTGTAAAAGCAAAAAAACACAACGCAAAACTACTTTTAGGTTCAGCCACACCATCTTTTGAAAGCTTGTTTAATGTAAAAAAGAAAAAATATGGTGCAGTTGAAATTAATAAAAGAGTGTTTTCAACTCCCTTGCCTGAAAATAAAATAATAGACCTGAGGGTACACCCAATAACCAAAGGGTTAACTAGGCCGCTAATTAAAGACATAGCAGAACAGATCAACAAGAACAAACAAGTGTTAATCTTTTTAAACAGAAGAGGGTATGCCCCTTTAACCATGTGCGAAGAGTGTGGGCATATAGAAGAATGCCCAAGGTGTGACACAAGCTTGGTTTTGCATAAAACAATTAGCCTTCTAAGGTGTCATCATTGTTCATATCAAAAAACACAACCTCAATCATGTAGCGAATGTAGTTCTAATAATGTAATTGTTGGCAAAGGCACACAACAACTTGAAGAAGGTTTAAAAGAGGAGTTTCCTGGTGAAAAAATACTAAGAATAGACCGAGACACCACCAGGTCCAAAAAAAAGCGAGAACTTGCTATGGAGCTTGCACACTCAGGTGAGGCAAAAATTTTGATAGGCACACAAATGCTAACAAAAGGTCATGATTTTCCAAATCTATCTATGGTGGCAATAATAAATGCTGACCAAGGTTTGTTTGGGAGTGGTTTTAGAAGCAGTGAGTTATTTGCCCAACATTATTTTCAAGCTTCTGGTAGATCAGGCAGAAGGAGTGAAAGAGGTCTAGTGGTGATCCAAACACACAACCCAAGCCATCCTTTATTACAAAACATTATCAACAATAATTATAATTCTTTTTTCAATAGCTCTATTGAAGAAAGGATTAAACATTTGTGGCCGCCCTATTATGGTGCGGCTCTATTAAGGGCAGAGGCGGTTAATAAAAAAAAGGTGTTTGAGCTTCTCTCTAAAGTCAGTAGTTTTGGTGAAACATTAAAAAACCATAAAACTTTATTTCTAGGGCCTATTTCTTCTCCCATTGAAAGAAAACTAGGGAAATATAGGGGTCAAATATTACTATTAAACAAAAATAGAAAAAAACTTCATTCCACACTTAATCAAGTAAGATTGTTTATTGAGAATAATGACATGAGTAAAGGCGTAAGATGGGTTATTGATATAGACCCAATCGACATGTCTTAATGAGTTTTAGAACAAGAAGAAAAGATTGAAAAATAAGTTAAAAAAATTATTACAAAAAACCATTGCTACAGAAAAAATTCTTGGCAGCAACGATGCTAAAAACCTTGAGATAGAAATCAGCAGATCAGTTAAGCCTGATTTTGGTGATTTTTCATCTAATATTGCCTTAAAGCTTAGCAAACAAGTGGGTTTAAGCCCTTTTGAGCTTGCAACATCGATCTCTAACTCTATAGACAAGCCAAGTTGGCTAAAAGAAACTGAGGCTATTCAGCCGGGTTTTATTAACTTTTTTATTGAACATGAAGTTAAAGCTGATGTTTTGATATCAATAATAGATAAGCAAAGTGCTTTTGGGACTCAAGATCCGGGCTCCAAAGAATCTATATTGCTGGAGTTTGTTTCTTCAAACCCTACAGGGCCCCTACATGTTGGTCATGGTCGTCACGCTGCTTTTGGCGACTCACTGGCAAAGCTTTTAAAAAAAGCAGGTCATTTAGTTGAAACAGAATATTATATAAATGACGCTGGAAGACAAATTGATATCTTAGTTTTAAGCGTTTTAATTGAGGCTATGAACCTCTCTGGGATTAAAACAACCCCTCCTAAGGCTTGCTATCAAGGTGGGTACATAAAAGACATAGCAAAATTTGTTAATAAAAAACAACTTGTAAATCTAGACAACATATCTTTAGGCAATGAGAGAGCCAAAGGTTTAAATAAAGATGAAGAAACTGATGCTTTGGTCTCAATAGTTAGGGGCTCTATAGGAGAGGATGTCTTTGAGAAAGTAACAGGGGCTGTTTGTCAAAATGTCTTACAAACAATCAAAAAAGACTTGGGTGATTTTGGTGTGGAATTTGATCACTGGTTTTCAGAAAAAAACATGATCAAAGAATCAAAAATTAAAAAGATAGTAGCGCGTTTAGAGGATAAAAATTCTTTAGTAAAAAAAGATGGTGCAACCTGGTTGAAAACAACAAATTATGGAGATGATAAAGACAGAGTTGTCATAAGAGAAGATGGCAGAAGTACTTATTTTGCTTCTGATATTGGCTATCATGCTGACAAGAAGGACAGGGGGTTTGATAGGCTTATTAACATACTTGGTTCTGATCATCATGGTTATATTGCAAGACTTAAAGCGGGCCTAGCCTCAATGGAATATGAGCCTGAGGATTTAGAAGTGATACTCATGCAGTTTGTAGCTCTTTATAGGGGCAAAAAAAAGCTACAAATGTCAACCCGCTCAGGTAATTTTGTTCCAATGAGAGATCTTTATGAAGAGGTTGGTGTTGATGCTGCTAGATTTTTTTATATTAGCAGATCAAATGACCAACATTTAGATTTTGACCTAGAGTTGGCAACACAACAAAATAACCAAAACCCTGTCTATTATATTCAATATGCAAACGCCAGAATATGTAGCGTTATCCAAGAAATAAAAAAGAAAGGGTTTAGAAACAATCAGGCGCTTGGCAAAAAAAATATACGTAACCTTAATAACAAACATGAGCTAGAGTTGATATCCTTGCTGCAAAACTACCCTGATGTTATTAACCGAGCGGCTGAAAAAAGGTCTGTGCACCAACTATCTAATTACCTAAAAGATCTTGCT
>CAYQEV010000002.1:43700-59112 GCA_964416745.1 uncultured Woeseia sp. | reverse complement strand
CACCTTTTCACCCTTACTTTATTAAAGCGGTTTATTTTCTGTTGCACTTTCCAGAGGCTCACGCCTTCCAGGAATTACCTGGCATCGTTCCCGTTAGAGCCCGGACTTTCCTCCAAACTAATTATTTGGCGATTGTCTGACCAACTCCGGGTGAATTATTTACCACCTTCATAAAAAAAACAAGAACTAGTATTGTTTTTCTAAGGCATACGCATAAATAACTTTTTTAGAAAAACCTGTAATCTTTGCACAAATCTTGACAGAACTTTTTAATGACATCTCAGGTGTTAGGAGGCTTAAAATAAGATCTATTTTTTCATAATCAATACTTGTATTTCGTTCGCCCTGAACAATGATAGTAAATTCGCCCTTCAATCTATTGGGGTTTTCTGATAAATAATGAGAAATCTCTAATAAATTACTGCCTAAAAAACTTTCATGGAGTTTTGTTATCTCTTTGCAAAGGACCGCATTCCTGTTTTCACCAAAAATCTCTTTCATTGACTCAATAGTGTTAACTATTCTATGAACAGACTCATAAAAGATTAATGTTTCTGGTCTGTTAGTAAACTTTATTAGTTCTTTAGTTCGTTTTGCTTTAGTTTTTGGTAGAAAACCGTAAAAGGTGAATTTATCTGAAGAAATACCTGAAGCAGTTAATGCAGCTATCGCAGCTGAACAACCCGGTATGGGTACAACTTGGATTGATTCTTCTCGAGCAGACCGAATAAGGAAATAGCCTGGATCACTAATTAATGGTGTTCCTGCATCAGCAATCAATGCAATATTTTCTCCCTGTTTTAATTTTTTAATTAAAGTTTTTGTTTTCTGATTCTCATTAATCAGATTGAAGGACACTATTTTATTCTCTATTGCATAGTGATTGAGTAGCTTTTTAGCAACCCTAGTGTCCTCAGCAAGAATTAGATCGACACTTTTCAAAACCTCAATTGCTCTAAAAGTTATATCTCCTAAGTTACCAATAGGGGTTGAAACAATATTTAATTGGCCAGGCATTGGAAGATCTCCAATAATTCAAGATGGCACTATAAGTGCATCTCGTCTTCGTCTTCTGTAAGGCTGTCTTGAAATGCCTCCCTATCGAACACCCTTTTCATATAATCTTGCATATGCTTATGGTCATTCTTTAAGTTGATATTAAAATAATCTAACCTCCAAAGTATAGGGCCTAGCACACAGTCTATAATGGTAAAATCCTCACTCAGAAAGTACTTATTAACTGAAAATAAATCAGACGTTGCATTTAATGCTGATCTTAATTTCTTTCTTTGGCTATTTTCAGTTCGAGCGCCCATTGATTGATCAAGATCCACTGCTGGTTGAACAATATCAACTTCTAGAGAAGCTAAAGCTAATCTTATTTTAGCTCTGTCAACTGGGCTAACTGGCAATAAAGGCGGGTAAGGATACCTCTCATCTATATACTCTATAATAACTCTTGAGTCATAGAGAACTAATTCACGATCTACTAATGTCGGCAGAGTAGCAAATGGGTTAAGCGCTATTAGATCTTCTGGTATTTTATTACCATCGAAGTTATTAATTTGGGTAACAATACCTTTTTCAGAGAGAACAAATCTAACTTGATGTGATCGGATACATATATTCCCCGAATATAAATTCATCATAGATCTTCTGTTTGCAACACTTGTCATTATTTGATTCCCCTAAAACTATTTGAGTAAAACGATAAACTACTGGTCAAGCTACTTAACTTCTCTCCAGATGTCCTTATAAAGAGCATAACTAAAAATTAAAAATAAGACTAAAAAACTGATTACCCAAATTCCAAGTGATTTTCTTTTTTGCTGTATAGGTTCGCCCACATATTCTAGAAAAGTCACTGTATCTAGGATAAAACTATTATAATCCTCGGCAGTCATTTCCTCCTCGAGTAGCCATAAGATATGAGGCATACTGGTTGCATCTTGAATTGAGTTATTAACGCCAGTTGGTGAATCATTATCAACATAAAAAGACTTTAAGAATTGATAAACATAATCGGGATTCTTTCTTCTTGTTACCAGAGTTAAATCTGGAGGTGCTTTGCCAAACCATCTGTCTCCATCTTCTTTTAACATGTTTGTTGTCACTAAATCCTGTGGAGTTTTATCAGTAAAAATTAAATTGTCTAATAATTGATCTTCTGAAATATTAAGATCTTCTGCAATTTGTTCATACCGCATATATTGTAAAGAGTGACATCCAGCACAATAATTGAAGAAATTTCTCGCGCCTCTTTGTAGTGATTTAACATCTGACAAGTTAATTGATATTGATTCAATTCCTACTTCTGGGTCAGTAGAACTTGATGCAAATCCTATATTGCTAACAAAGAGAATTGCTATTAGCGAGAGAATATTCTGCTTCATGTTCATTTTTTATAGACCACTCTATGAGGCAAGGGTTTTGTTTTCTCAAGTTTTGTATAAAACGGCATTAATAAGAAAAAGGCAAAGTAGATAATGGTAAATATCCGCGCCAGCAGAACGTATACTCCAGTTGCAGGTTGCATCCCTAAGTAACCTAAGACAATAAATGAAACCACAAAGGAAAAGAGTGCAACTTTGTATTGCCACCCTCTGTATCTGATTGATTTGACAGAACACCTATCCAACCAAGGCAGAAAAACAAATAGTAATACAGCTGTCACTAAGAACACAGCTCCTAATGCAGCATTTGGTATGGCTCTAAGAATTGCATAATAAGGCGTAAAATACCATGAAGGGACAATATGCTCTGGAGTTTTCAAAGGGTCAGCAGGTTCAAAATTATCCACTTCTAGAAAAAGACCACCCATTTCAGGTGCATAAAAAACTGCTGCAAAATACAGTATTAAGAAGATAATAATAGCAACTAAATCTTTACTTGTATGAAAGGGATGGAACGCTACTCCATCAATTGGCTTACCGCTTTCATCCTTATAATCCTTAATCTCAATACCATCTGGATTATTAGAACCCACGTGATGCAATGCAAGAATATGGGCAAATACCAAGGCTAGTATTGCCAGAGGTAGAAATATGACATGGAAGGCAAAGAAGCGGTTAAGGGTTATATCAGATATAAAGTAATCACCTCTGATCCACTCAGTTAATGTCTCTCCGATAACTGGAATATAACTAAATAAATTTACAATAACTTGTCCAGCCCAATATGACATGTTGCCCCATGGAAGCAGATAACCAAAGAAAGCTTCTGCCATTAAGCAAAAGTAAAGAAGCATACCGATAATCCAAATGAGTTCTCTGGGTTTTTTATAGGAGCCATAAAGCATGCCCCTAAACATATGTAGGTAAACAACTATAAAGAAGAATGATGAGCCAGTTGAGTGCATATAACGAATTAACCATCCCCATTCAACAGATCGCATAATGTATTCAACCGAATTGAAAGCATCTTCAGCGGAAGGCTTATAATTCATAGTAAGAAAAAACCCTGTCATCAGCATGATGATAAGAACAACCATTGACAAAACACCAAAGATATACCAAATATTAAAATTCTTAGAAGCATAATATTCAGTTGCATGATCCTTAATTAATGAAGATAGTGGGAATCGATCATCAACCCATTTTAAAATTGGGTTTGTAAAGATACTTTCTTCTTGCTTAGACATTCATTTCCTCTGGGCTCTCACCGACCACCAATATGGATTCATTTTCAAATCTGTATGCAGGCACCCTTAGATTAGATGGTGCTGGAACACCACTAAAGACTCTTCCAGATAAATCAAACTTTGATCCGTGACAAGGGCAATAAAAACCTCCCTTCCAATCAGGACCCATATCTGCAGGAGCTAATGAGAATTTTTCAATTGGCGCACATCCCAAGTGTGTGCAAACACCTTCAACAACGAGGTACTTTGGATTCATTGATCTCAACTCATTTTTTGCAAAATTTGGTTGGATGGATAAATCTGAATCTGGGTCTCTTAAATCACTATTGATGTCTTTCAGTTGAGCAATCATGTCATCAGATCTATGAACAACATAATATGGTGTTCCTCGATATAAGATTTTAATAATAGATCCTGGTTCTAAATTAGAAAGATCAACTTTTACCGAGGCACCTAAGGCTTTAGCTTTTTTACTGGGTTGAAAAGATAAGATAAAAGGGGTGACTGCAAAAGCACCTCCGATAACGCTTGTAACGCTTGTTGCGATTGATAAAAACTTTCTTCTACCTACTTTACTCATTTTGACCTAATAACTCGGTAAACCTTAAGACTCTCAAAATTCTCGTGCGATTATACACGAATAAACAATAAATCATGACTCAATTCTTTGCACTTGGGCACCAATAAGAGTCAGCTTCTTATCAATATTCTCATAGCCTCTGTCAATATGATAAATACGATCGATTTCTGTTTCACCCTTAGCCACAAGAGCAGCCAAAACTAAAGCCGCTGATGCTCTTAAATCAGTTGCCATCACTGGGGCGCTTTTTAATTGATCAACGCCTTTAATTTTAGCAATATTGTTTTGTAACTTGATATCAGCGCCCATCCTTTGTAATTCAAGAACATGCATAAATCTATTTTCAAAAATTGTTTCTTCTATAATCGACTCACCTTGTGCTAAAACATTTAAGACCATTAATTGCGCTTGAATATCAGTTGGAATACCTGGGTAGGGACTGGTACTGAAACTCACTGGAATAATGTCTCTCAATGATGTTATTGCTATATATTCTTCAGCTATTGATATTGACGCTCCTGCTGCTTCCATCAAATTAATCGGTTCTTCTAAATGCTCTGCCAAAGCCCCATTCAATTTTAAATTACCCCTGGTAATTAATGAGGCAATTAAAAAAGTGGCAGCTTCTATTCTGTCAGGTATTACACGAAAGGTTGTGGCTTCCAATTTTTCAACTCCCTCTATATGTATTTGATGCTTTCCTAATCCATAAATTTTTGCACCCATTGAAATCAGAAACTCTCCCAAATTAACTATCTCTGGCTCTTTAGCGCAATTATTCAGAATAGTTGTGCCTTCGGCCAGACTGGCTGCCATCATAAGATTAGCAGTTCCAGTGACTGAAACAGGATTGAATGAAAACTCACACCCTCTTAACCGTCTTGCTTTGGCATGAATATAACCGTTTTTTAAATCTATCTCTGCCCCCATTGCTTTTAACCCTTCAATATGGAGATTCACAGGTCTAGCTCCTATTGCACAACCTCCTGGCAATGAAACAACTGCTTCACCAAATCTTGCCAAAAGTGGGCCCAGTACTACAATTGATGCCCTCATAGTTTTAACTAAATCATACGGTGCTAATTTCTCTTTTATTTGATGAGCATTAATTTTTATTGTGTTATCAGAGGTTTGACTAATTTTCACACCCATGTGTGTAAGCAATCTAATCATTGTGTTGATATCCTCTAGGGCAGGAATATTTTCTACCTCAACTTCTTCTGAGCATAAAAGACCTGCTGCCATAATAGGTAACGCTGCATTTTTTGAACCAGAAATGTTCAATTCTCCACTTAGAGAATGTTCTCCATTGATTCTTAATTTCTGCAATTATTTTCTCTGTTATTTAGAACTGTTTTTATGCTCATCTGGAGTAAGAGCATTAATAGTTAAAGCATGAATCTCCTGACTCATTTTATCTCCCAATGACGCATAAATCATTTTATGCCTCTCTAGTAGTGACTTCTTATTGAAAGAGTCAGAAATTATAGTAGCTTCAAAATGAACATTGTCCTCACTGTTAACTTGTACCTCTGAGTTATCAATAGAGTTTAAAATTAAAGACTTTATTTCCTGCGGATTCATTTTTTTTCCTTTATTTTATATTAATATGATCTTGATATTAATGTATTAGATCAGAAGAATTAACTTAATCTTAAGGGTTTATATTGACTAAGGAAAAAAACACTTTCGACTACATCGATGTTGCAAACAGAGTATTAGATATTGAATCTGCAGCTATTAAAGACCTTAAGGGTACTTTAAATAAAAGTTTCGTTGAGGCTTGTGAGGCATGTGGAAATTGTAAAGGTAAAATTATTGTCATGGGTCTCGGTAAATCTGGGCACATAGCAGATAAAATCGCAGCAACATTTGCTAGCACTGGAACACCAGCTTTCTTTATCCACCCTAGTGAAGCTATTCATGGTGATCTAGGGATGATCGATAAAGAGGATATTGTCCTTATTTTATCCTACTCGGGAGAAACAGAGGAAATCGTTTCACTCATTCCTATTATAAAAAATATGGGTATAACCATCATTGCACTCACTGGTAATCAAAAATCAAAATTGTCTAATGAGGCAACTATCAATTTAAATGTCGAAGTTAAAGAAGAAGCTTGCCCCATGAACCTTGCACCAACTGCTAGTACAACAGCAGCTTTAGCTATGGGTGATGCAATAGCTGTTGCGTTACTTGAAAAAAAAGGTTTTACCAAAGAAGACTTTGCTAAATCTCATCCTGGGGGCGTTCTGGGTAAAAAACTCTTACTTTCTTTAGGCGACATTATGCATGAGGGTGATGAAATTCCAATTGTTTATGAAACAGATAAGCTTGCTTCTGGTTTAATTGAAATGTCAGAAAAAGCATTGGGTATGACAGCAGTGCTAAATAATGATAATGATCTGGTAGGTATTTTCACTGATGGTGACCTCAGAAGAACCCTTGAAAATAAAGTCGATATTCAAAGTACTTACATGAAAGAAGTAATGAAAAAAGACCCTTACACTATGAGTGCAGAAACCTTAGCCTATAATGCAGTGGCAATAATTCAAGAAATGAAAATCACCTCACTGCTCATAGTCAAAGATAAAACAGTTATAGGGGCTCTTAATATTCATGATCTATTTAGAGCTGGGGTAATGTAAAAAGAACCTCTCATTAAATGAATAATTACTTTCTTAAATTAGGCTTTCTTGTTGTTTTAGCAATTCTCAGCAACTTAATCTATTTTTTCACCATAAACACTTCAAAAGAAATTGAAAGTATAGCTGCTGGTGACAGGGAATTTATTCTTAAAAATGCAGAAATTGTTGGCTCAAATAATGAAGAAAACTTCAGTTACAGTATTTTTTCAAAAAAAGCTAAAACGAGTGATCTGAAAAAGTTAATTTATCTTGAGCAATTAGAAATAAAATATATTGCAGAACCAGCTATCGATTGGGTGATTAAGTCTGACAGTGGAAAAATCATATCTAAAAGTAATGTTTTAGCTTTATCAGGGAATGTTCTTATTGAAAATATATCAATAGATAATCCTTCAATTATTTCAACAAACTATCTGGAGATTAACCCAAATACACTGACAATCGCTACCAATAGAGATGTCTTTATCACCATCAATAACAATACGATTCAAGCTCAAGGGCTTAACGCTCAACTGAGAGAAAATAAACTGAACTTTAGCTCAAGCATGACCTCTAATACTTTTATTCAATGAGAATATAGAATATGAGTATATTAATAGCAGAATCACTGGAAAAAAAATATAAATCTCGAAAGGTTGTTAATAATCTTAGTTTTAATGTTAAAAGTGGAGAGATTATAGGGCTTCTAGGGCCAAATGGTGCTGGAAAAACAACAGCATTTTACATGGTGGTTGGGCTTGTAGCATGTAAAAAAGGCAAAATCATGCTCGATGATTTAAATCTTACTAACCTTCCTATTCATAAACGTGCACAAAAAGGTCTTGGATATTTACCTCAAGAAGCTTCAATTTTTAGAAAACTAACCGTAGAAAATAATATCATGGCTATTTTAGAGACTCGAAAAGAACTTAATTATTCAAATCGTGAGGAACTCTTAGAGAAGTTATTAGATCAACTTAGTTTAAACACATTAAGAAACACTCTGGGTATTAGTTTATCCGGTGGTGAACGAAGAAGAGTAGAAATTGCTAGAGTGCTTGCAATAGAACCAAAATTCATACTCTTAGACGAACCATTTGCAGGCGTTGATCCCATTTCTGTCCTTGATATTCAACAAATTATAAAAAATTTAGCCGATGAAGGTATAGGTATACTCATTACTGATCATAATGTTAGAGAGACATTAGAAATATGTACACGGGGGTATATCGTTAATGAAGGTGTATCAATTGCCTACGGTACCCCAGAACAGATTCTAGAAAATAGGGAAGTTAAAAAAGTTTACCTAGGGGAAGGCTTTAGAATGTAGATTTATTGTTATATTTTGTTGGTATTGATTACAATCTGAATAAATCAAATGAGCCCTAAAATTTTCTCAACACATGCAACATTCCGAAAAAAAACTCACTGATCTCATACAAGATCTTGAAAAAGATAGGGTAACTAGTATCAAAAATACTCTCTCCTCGCTTAGTCCTTATGAAATTGCAAGACTGCTTGAATCAATAGAGCCTAGGAACAGAGAAATTTTATGGGAAATGGTGGATCAGGAAGATGAAGGTGAGGTTCTGAAAGAGCTAATTGAAGATGTTAGGCAAAACTTCATTAATCAAATGGATACGCAAGAACTAATTGCAGCTACCCAAGACATGGAGCTAGATGATTTGGCTGATATTATTAATGACCTACCAAATCAAATTACAGATCAAGTAATTAAGGCTCTAGATAAACAAGACCAAATTAGACTGGAATCAGTCCTATCATACGAGGATGATTCTGCAGGTGGGCTAACTAACCCAAAAATTTTAACGATAAGACGAGGTATATCCATCAATGGATTAATTCGCTACTTAAGAACCTTTGAAAACCTGCCGATTAATACTAACTTAATTTATGTGATCAATCGTCATAATCAATATCTGGGTTCTGTAAAATTGGTGGATCTCTTTACAGAAAACATAGAGATACCTATTGAAGAGATCATGGATGAATCTGTCAAACCAATTGATGCCAATGTAAAAGCCAATGATGTTGCTATTGAATTTCAGAATTTAGATTTAATCTCAGTTCCTGTAGTTGATACAAATAATCAATTATTAGGGGAAATAACAGTGGATGACATCGTCGATGTGATCCAAGATCAGGCCAATAGTGAAATATTTAATATGGCAGGATTAGATGATGAAGATGATATCTTTGCTCCTGTGCTCATAAGCTCTAAAAGAAGAGCTGTTTGGTTAGGTGCCAACTTAGTAACAGCATTTATTGTTGCCACTGCTGTAAGCCTGTTCCAAGAAACGCTTGATCAGATTGTCATTCTTGCTGTATTAATGCCAATAGTCGCCAGCATGGGTGGTGTGGCAGGCAATCAAACCCTTATTCTTGTTATCCGAGGAATTGCTATGGGCAAAATTCAATCCTCTAATGCAATGAGCTTATTATCACGAGAATTTCTGGTTGCTCTAGTGAATGGAGTATTCTGGTCAATTATTGTTTCCTTCTTAGCAGTACTCTTATTTAAAACCAGTTGGGATATAGGCTTAATCGTTGGAGCATCTATGTTATTGAATATACTCGCCTCTTCTATAGCAGGAGTCTCTATCCCATTTTTACTTAGACGTCTTGGTATTGATCCAGCACTTGCAAGTGGTGTGCTAATGGTAACTTTAACCGATGTTCTCGGGTTTATAACTTTTCTAGGGTTAGCAACAGTTCTGTTACTCTAAAAAAACATTATTATTTATTCAAAAATACTCTTTATTTGCTCTTTTTGTTCTATGGCATCTTGAAAACCTAGTTTGATTAATTCCTGAGTGAACGAGGATTCAAATAATAAAAAACTGAGCAATTCAGACTGGCTTTGATTTCTTAAACCTAGCCCTCTTAAAAGTAGCTTGATTGAATAAGGTATTTCATTGAAATGTTCTTCGGCAATTAGATTAATATCTTTTGAAGGTGAAACAATACAATAATCCAAATGTTTCATTTGTTTTGATGCAGTATTTATCGGACCATTACCGGAGTGCTTTATAATTTGATTAATCCGGTCCAAGCGTTCTAAATCTGATAAAAGTCCACTAGAGAATAATGCATCGAGCATATAGCCTCCTATCTCACCTATTGAAGGATGATCTCTTTCATTAGTATCAGGGTTTTTCTTATTATTATCTGTGGTTATGATTAATAATTTTTCAGCTCCTAGGCGAATTGCTGGTGACAATGGTGTGGCATGACGCATGGCTCCATCACCGAAGAATTCATTATCAATCTTCACTGCTGGAAAAATTAAAGGTAACGCCACACTGGCCATCAGATGGTCAGTGCTGACTCTCGATTCTATGCCCATTCTTCTGAACTTCTCCCAATTAATATTTTTTTTATTGGATTGGAAAAATGTTATTGATTTTCTAGAACTATAGCCAGCCGCCGTTATAGCAAAAGCCTCCAGATTGCCTTCATCAATATTTGATCTTATATGATCAAGATTAATGCTGTCAGATAAAAGCTTTCTTAACGGTGCATTATTGAGCAATGACTTTGGATTCTTTACTAAGGTTCCTCCGGAAACAATAGTAACTAGCCAGTGTAAACTGCTTTTAAACATCGTTAGGCTATCTGTTTTATATACTCTATTGGTTTTAAAGTTACCCCAAATATTATTCAGTAAATCAACTGCATCAATAAAAGAGTCTGCTTTTGATGCTATTACACTTGCATTAATAGCGCCGACTGATGTGCCACTGATGACGCTAAAAGGGTTTTTAACTTTATCTGGTAGAATTTCATTAATCCCCTTTAATACGCCAATTTGATATGCGCCTCTTGCACCTCCACCAGGGAGAACCAAACCCACTTTATTTTCGAATATCTTCATAAGTAAATATTAACAATAATACCTATTGGTTAATGTAGAATAAGTTTAATTTTTAATTATGGTGAAAAATATGAATAAGGCAATTGCATCTTTTGTATTAGGAATGAGTTTGGTTTCATTGGTTTTATACACAAGCGTTTTCTCAGGATCAGATCTCAATGAGGGCGATTTAGCTCCAAATTTCAATCTGCAGGATCAGAACGGTGAATGGCATACTTTGGAAGATTATAAAGGTCAGTATGTTGTTTTATTCTTCTATCCCAAAGACGGTACACCAGGATGTACCACTGAAGCGTGTAGCTTTAGAGACAATATTTTTGAATTTAAAGCACTGAACACTCAAATATTAGGAGTCAGCCTTGATGATGTTGATTCGCACCAAGAATTCAGTGAAAAATACAGTCTCCCCTACCCTATTCTTGCCGATGTTACTGAACAGTGTGCTGATGATTATGGTGTGCTTGGGAAATTCATGATGATGACAATGGCTAAAAGACAATCTTTTATTATTGATCCACAAGGCAAAATTTTAAAGCGTTACAGCAAGGTTGATCCTGATATTCATACCAGCGAAGTTATTAAAGATCTAAAAAGCTTTAGAGAAAATATCTAGTCAGACACTAATGTCGCCTTAGACTCAATCATTTGCTTGATTGTCTCTTTATCGATCCCTGCCTCTGCTAAAATTTCTAAGCTGTGCTCACCAAAATTTGGTGCGTGTTTGCGAATGGTGGCTGGAGTTTTTGAAAATTTTGCCGGAAAGCCTGGCATCTTTAGTTTGCCTTCCGTGGGGTGATCAAAATCTTGCCAAAAGCCAACCGCTTCTAGATGTGGATCAGTAAATAGATCATCAAGACTATTCACAACAATAACAGGGACTTTGGTATCAGCAAAAATATCTAACCATTCCTGAGTTGTTTTTGTGGACAAAATCTTCCCAGTTTCTGAATAGGTATCATCAATGTTTTCAACTCTAGAGGACAGATTTTTAAATCGATCATCTTCAATCAAATCTTGTCTTTCTGCTTTTTCACAGAAGGTCTTCCAATGGTTATTCATATAAGGCAAAACAGCAATATAGCCGTCTTTGGTTTTATACGGTTTTCGATGATGAGACATCAATCGAGTGTAACCAGCTTTATCTAGCGGTGGCTCAAAAATCTCTCCCCATAGGTGTTCAGCCATCACAAATGAAACCATGGTCTCAAACATTGGTACTTCAACTTCTTGACCACTGCCTGTTCGTTCACGGTGAAACAACGCTGCTAATATTGAATAAACAACTGTTATTGCTGTGGTTTTATCAGCAACCACGGTTGGTAAATATCGAGGCTCTCCAAGGACCAATTCATTTAGAGCAGCAATTCCGCTAGCAGCTTGTATTGAATCATCGAGTGCACCCTTTTCTCCGTATGGGCCATCCTTGCTGTAACCGTAAGTGCCGCAATAAATAATATTCTCATTAACTGATTTGATATCGTTATATTCAAGTTTGAGTTTGGTCATAACTTGAGGTCGGTTATTGTGAAGAAAAACATCACAGTCCTTAATGATTTTCAACAGAGCATCACGTGCACTTGCCTGTTTCAGGTCAAGAACTAAGCTTCTCTTATTTCTATTGTTTGAGAGATAAAGAGCCGCCATATTTGGATTTCGTGAAGCCCCTAATTGTCGATTACTGTCTCCAAATGGTGCCTCAACTTTAATAACTTCAGCGCCCATATCTGCAAGAATTTGAGCAGCCCAAGGCCCCAATACAACACTGGTTAGCTCTATTATTTTAAGGCCTTTTAAGGGTCCTGACATAATTTTTTATTGGGTTAAAATACCCAGAATATTATACCTATTTAATCGTGATCATGGTCGTGATCATGATAATGAGGATACTCAAAATCAGTAAAGTGATTATGGCCATCTGGTGATTGAATCCATTTATACAAAGACGGTCTTATACGTCTGAGTCTAGCTGCTGCCCTGTCTGCATTCTCCTTGGGGTTTGACCAAGGGTTATGATGAAAATAGTTGTGAAGATGAGCATCAGTTCGTCCGATTGCAATAATGCCATTTTTGCTAGCAAAAGCACCATGGTTAATGTACGGCGGTCTCCAGAAATACCCTCCTGTTGGTAAATCACCAAATTGCATCATCCATGAAGTCCCCCAAATATGATAGGACTCTTCACAACAGTCATGATATGAAATATTGTCTTGTTGGAACCCTGGTGTCATGCAATACAAGAACGTATGTGCTTCTGTGTGTAAGTCATATTTTAAAAGTTTTAACATGCAGCCGGATGCAACCGAGGGAACAATTCTATTGCCAGGCATCCAATGAATATCTTCCATAGAATTAATGATGGATAAACGATGACGTTCAGCTAATGGGTGATCCTCATCAGAAGCAACAAAACTTGGTTCACCATAATTGTAGAACATTATAGCAACAGCTCCTTTGCTGACCTTCATTGCTGGCATGGTTACGCCTGGAGGAATTAGGAAGTAATGCCCTTCTCCATAGGTTTTATCACCATAGGTTATCGAGCCCGACACAATAAAGAGTTCAAGTTCAGAATAACTCATCCCGGGCGGTAGTTTATAGCCGCTTTCAAATTTCACTTTTAATGAGCATGCTCCTGTATCTGTGTCCATACTCAAAACTTTATAATGCATACCTTTGTTAAAACCAGGCAATGTCATACGTTTGTATGCTGCCGGTCTTTCGTCATAAGGTTCTATGTGTGGTCTTGGCATAATCTGTGTCCTTTTATATTAATGATCAAACCCTTTTAGATCTTTAGGTTCATAAGTTACTCTAGTTTTTCTTCTTGGTTTTTTAGGCAAATCTTCTCTTGCAATTACCATTCTGGTATCACCATCTATGTTTTGCCCTCGAGTTGTAATCCGATCAAAAAATTCTTCAAACCATTTATCCCGCTTAGGGGCGATTTCTTCCATGTGCTCTAAGATCTTCTTGAAACGTTTTTGCTGTTGCTTTAGTTCATTTTTTACCCAAGCTTTCACTGGTTTAGATTGTTTATGATCTATAGAATTTAAGGGTTTTCCTTTGCCTGAAGATCTTCCTTCTGAAGCTTCACCCATTTGATTGGCCATAAGCGTTTCCTCTATATGTTTAGCAATAAATTAGATTATAGATTATAGAAATTATGCAAAAAAACAAGGCGGTAAGGTATTAAATTCTTACGTGCTTATTCTTAACCCAAAATCAGATTTTGAAAGCCTTTCGAAGCCATTATCAGTTATTAAGACAGTGTCTTCCATATGAACAGATCCCCAACCAATTTCAGTGAATGGCATATCAACATTAATCACCATATTAGCTTCTAAAACTTGATCAGGTTTGCTCCCTGGTTGTGCCCCAACTAATTTTGGATCATCTGTATGCTCTAGACCTAAACTATGAACTACGGGGTCTCGAAAATTTTTAAATCCTAATCCACGAATATAGTCTCCCACCTTAGTTGAAATATCTTTATAAGTTGTTCCTGGGGTTAAATATTGTTGTGCTATTTTCCATCCTTCTAGTATTGCTTGATGTCTTTCAACTTGAATTGAATTGGGCTTCTCAATAACAGCACATCTTCCAAAATCTCCATGGTATCTTTTGTATTGCCCCAGAGCATCGAACATAATGGGTTCGTTCTTTCTGCATACCTCATTGGGTAAATCGCCAACCCCACATAAAAGGTAAACACCTCTGCCGCCTCTTTTTGCCATTTCACTCATATAATGATTCTCTATCTCATCCCAACCAGCTCCGTCATACATAAAATCTATCGAGCTCAACAATGATTCTTCATTGATCAAAGCTGCTTTTTTTAAAATCTCAATCTCATTTGCAGTTTTGACTAACCTAATTTCATTGAACAGATCAGGCCTGAATTCACACTCAATCTCTATTGAACTCTGATCCTTCAACCATCGCTGGATTCTCAGATCATCTGTGGCTACTTTTTTCTTTTCTAAGCCTGAAGACTTAATTCCCCTGATCAGAGCTTGTATAGAATTTTCAGTAAAATTGTCCCTAAAATCATCAATGATTCTTTTCCATTTACTCTCTAATTCATTTAACTCTTGAGTATCACTAACAGGCCAACTTTCATAATCTAGGCCTTTAGGTAAGCCGTCCTCAAAATAATCTCCTTTTCCGTCAGAAGAATAAGCGTAAACATTGGATATCCATGATCTTCCCTTTGTTTCTAATCGTCTTAATTCTAAGGCAGGAAGAACCATTGATGGTTGACGCTCTTGACGTTTTGGAACAATTGCAAAATAAGTGCCTTCAAAACCAATCGGTGTGTAATACAAGCCCCAATAACCCGAGAGATAATAGAAATTGATAGGGGTTACCGCTATTAATCCGTCCAAGCCTTCACGATCCAAAATTTGCTCGGCTCGTTGTTGGTTGATTAGTTTTTTTGTTTCAGTCAAATTCTAAGAGTAAAAACTCTGTTTGTTCTTAGCTCTTTCTCTAAGACTATCAGGAGCCTTAAATCTTTCACCGAATCGTTCAGAATAATCGTCACAACGCTGAACAAAGTTTTCAATACCCACCATATCAATGTAAGAAAAAACTCCTCCAGACCATGGAGGAAAACCCCAACCAAAAATAGACCCAATGTCGCCATCATCAGGGCTTGTAAGAACATTTTC
>CAYQEV010000002.1:16763-43600 GCA_964416745.1 uncultured Woeseia sp. | reverse complement strand
GAAGGGCTTGCACCTTCTCTTAGCATTTCATTAGCTTCATTACAGGATGTACTAAATACTCTGGATGTAAAGAACCCTCGACTATCATTAATGACAATCGGTGTTTTCCTAATTTGCTGAATGTAATCCAATGACTTGGCCAAAGCTTCATCAGATGATTGTTCACCCATAATCATCTCGACCAATGGCATTTTCTCTACTGGAGAAAAAAAGTGCATGCCAATAAAATTATGAGGTCTGACTGAGGCTTGTGCTAGACCTGATATAGGCAATGTGGAAGTATTTGAAGCAAATACAATATCGTCTCCAATAACAGCTTCAGTTTTTTGTGTAACGTCTGCTTTGATCTCTCTGTTTTCAAAAACTGCTTCGATGATCAAATCACAATCTTTGAGTTCATTAAAATCAGTTGTGGGAATAATATTATCCAAAATTGCAGCCTTCTTTTCTTCAGTCATTTTCTTTAAGGCAACACTCTTTTGAAAATATTTTTCAGAGTATGCCTTGCCCTTCGCTGCTTTTTCTTCTGTTGAATCCAGCAAGTAAACTTTCATTCCAGCCTGAGCGCTGACCAAAGTAATTCCTGCTCCCATCATCCCAGCACCTAACATACCTAGAGTTTTTACTTTGTGTTTTTCAACCCCTTCTGGTCTGGCCCTTAACTTATCGGCAGATTGTTTATTGATAAAAAGACTTCTAATCATATTCCCAGCAACTGGATCAATAAGTAGGCTAACGAAGTATTTCGCTTCTATTTTTAAACCAGTATCAATCGGTACCTGACAGCCTTCATAAACAGATGAAACAATCGCGATTGGTGAAGGATAATTATGGTTGGTGTTCTTTGCCACCATTGCATTGATCACAGAGAACATCTGGATTGTTGACGTCGAGTTCTGGTCAAACCCTCCTGGTATTTTAAACCCTTTCTTGTCCCATGGTTGAATTGCTTTTCCGCCATCGAGTATCCATTTTTTAGCTTTATCTATGAGTTCATCTGCAGCACAGATTTCATTAACTATACCGAGAGTTAAAGCAACTTTAGGCTTGACGTGCTTACCTTGCGTCATTAACTCTAACGCTGATTGAATTCCTATTAATCTTGGAAGTCTCTGGGTGCCTCCACCGCCAGGTAACAAACCAACTTGAACTTCAGGTAATCCGAGAACAGCGTCATTTCTATCAACTGCAATTCTATAGTGGCATGACAGTGTTATCTCAAGTCCGCCTCCCAAAGCAGTACCGTTTATAGCAGCAACAAAAGGTTTACCAGATGTTTCCATGATTCGATTGAGTTGGTGGCTTTGGATAATTCTTTCAGACATTGCTGAAGCATCGCCAAGACTAATCAATTCTGGCAACATTGATTTCAAGTCAGCGCCAGCCATAAAATCATTTTTTGCTGAAGTGACCACAGCGCCTATCACTTTTTCATCTTTGATGACTTCGTTAACACAATTGCCAAAGTCCTCTGCAAAGTCTGCAGTGATTACATTCATGGGCCGATCAACTACATCGATTTCAATTACAGCAATGCCATCTTGATCAACGTTCATTTTGACGGTTTTACTCATAGGTACTTCCTTTTATATTTATTTCTCTTTTATACTCGTTCTACAATTGTTGAAGTCCCCATACCGCCGCCTATACAAAGATTCACTAGGCCTGTATTAAGATCTCTTCTTTCCATTTCATCAATCAGTGTCCCTAAAACCATTCCTCCGGTTGCTCCAAGTGGATGACCCATAGCAATAGCTCCGCCATTAACATTAATCTGTTCATGAGCAATATCCATTTGTTGCATGTAGTGAAGAACAACTACGGCGAATGCTTCATTGAGTTCAAATAAATCAATATCATCTTTGTTCATTCCACATCGTTTTAGTACTTTCTCTGCAGATGGAGCTGGCCCGGTAAGCATAATCGTAGGTTCACTTCCCGTTGAAGCAAAACCGACTATGCGTGCTCTGGGGGTAAGTCCTAATTCTTCACCAATCTCTTTAGTGCCCACTAGTACTGCACTGGCGCCATCCACAATAACACTGGAATTACCAGCATGATGTACATGTTCTATTTTTTCCACCTCAGGATATTGCTGAATTGCTACCGAATCAAAACCTAACTGACCTATTTGAATAAATGAGGGCTTAAGCTTCGCTAAATCCTCAATTGAAGTTCCGGTTCTAATGCACTCGTCATGATCAAGCACTACCCCTCCTAGGTTATCTTTAATCGGAACAATCGAATTATCAAAATAACCTTCATCTCTTGCATGTGAAGCTCTTTTTTGACTTTCAACGGCATAGGCGTCAACTTCTTCTCTGCTGAATCCATACTTAGAAGCTATTAGGTCAGCACTGATGCCTTGTGGAACAAAGTAACTGCCATAAGCAACTTGAGGGTCAACAGCTAAAGCGCCACCCACTGAATTCATGGGAACTCTAGACATTGATTCTAAGCCTCCACCGATGCAAAGATCGGACATGCCTGACATCACTTGTGCGGCTCCAGAATTTACCGCTTCCAAACCAGAAGCACAGAAACGATTTAATTGCTTACCAGCCGCTTCTTCTGCATAGCCTGCATTAATCGCTGCTACACGGGCTGGATTAGAAGCTTGCTCTCCTTGGTTATGCACCACTCCCATAATCACATCATCAACACGACTTGTGTCAAGTTTGTTCCTATCTCTCAATGATTCAAGCACTTGGGTCAATAATTCAATTGGTGTCACCTGATGAAGTGATCCATCTGATTTACCTTTACCTCTTGGGCTTCTTACATGGTCAAAAATATATGCGTCTGTCATAATTCACCTACTATATTCATTTGGTAATTTATTATGTTAATAATTACCATTTATTGATTCTAAGTCTAACAATAATACTAAAGCAAAACATAATAATCCGATATATTTCTATGTTGTTTTTCGGTTACAATTCATGTTCTAGATTTCACTGAAAAAACTAAAGAGGATAGAGATGGATATAGAAAACAAAACAATAATCATTACTGGGGCCGCAAGGGGGCTTGGTGCATCTATGGCTAAACGTCTTGCTGCACATAAATGTAAACTAGGATTAATAGACCTTGATAAAGAATCGATTACTGATACAGCCGCCGCTTGTGAAGCAGCTGGTGCGGAAGTCAGATGCGTTGCAGCTGATGTCACCAAAGAAGATGATGTTGCTAGTTCCTATGCAGAAGTAGTGTCTGAGCTTGGGCCGCTGTCCGGTTCAATAAATAATGCAGGTATCACAAGAGACGGTCTCTTGGTTAAATTTAAAGATGGAGAATTTATAAAACGAATGTCATTGGAAGATTGGCAGGCAGTTATAGATCTTAATTTAACGGGTGTCTTTTTATGTGGCAGGGAAGCTGCTCAGCATATGATTGAAGGTGGGTCAGGCGGTGTGATTATCAACATTTCAAGCGTGGCTAGACACGGAAACTTTGGTCAAACCAATTACTCCGCTACAAAAGCCGGGGTTCAATCTATGGCGGTTGTTTGGGCTAAAGAACTCTCTAAACACGGAATCCGAGTGAACTCTATAGCTCCTGGCTTTATTAATACTGAAATGGTCGCTGGTATGCCTGATCATGTCAAAGAAGGGCTCACTAAAATGGTTCCAATTGGTCGTATAGGTGAACCTGATGAAGTTGCCAAAGCAGCTGAATTTATTTTCATGAATGATTATTTTTCTGGTCGATGCATTGATCTTGATGGAGCACAAAGGCTATAGGTAAAAATGCCTGTCACTATTTTGCATAACCCAAGATGCAGTAAATCTAGACAAAGCCTAGAACTGCTCACAAATAATGGGGTTGATGCTCAGGTTATACTTTATCTTCAAGACCCTCCGACCTCATCTGAAATAAAAAATATTTTGAAAAAACTTAACTTGAGTCCGTCAGAGATTCTAAGAAGAGGAGAAACTCGTTTCAAAGAATTAGCTATCTCTCTTGAAGATATTGATGATGATCAACTGATAACATTAATGGTAGAGAACCCCATTCTTATTGAACGACCCATTATTTTTAATGAAACAAAAGCAGTGATTGGAAGACCCCCTGAAAATACACTTGATATCATATGATGGACGAAGACATGAACTCAATTAATCATCAGAGAAGGCATGTTCTGAAGTCTGGTTTATCTTTAGGAGTTGGAAGTTTAATCAGCACAAACATTGGTTTTACTAAAACTGAGCCTCTTCATTTTCTAGATGCTACAGAACAGGCAAAACTGATTAGAACTGGACATGTATCTGTGCTGGAAATGGTCACGTCTGCAATCGAAAGAATTGAATTACTAAATCCCAATCTAAATGCAGTCGTTACAAAGTCTTTTGAACAAGCTATTGATATTGCTAAATCAAATCCGATAAGTGGTCCTTTTTCTGGAGTCCCCTATTTAGTTAAAGACCTGCTTGATCAAAAAGGTGTAAGAACAACAGCAGGCTCAAGAATGTTTGCTAATAGAATTGCTAATAAGAATTCATCCAACGTACAGGCTGCCTTTGATATGGGGCTCATCTCATTGGGAAAAACAAATACGCCTGAATTCGGCTTAACAGGCACCACTGAATCACTTCTTTTAGGGACTGCAAAAAACCCTTGGAATTTACTTCACAATACTGGCGGTTCGAGCGGAGGATCAGCTGCTGCAGTAGCCTCAGGTATGGTTGCCATCGCTTCAGCAAGTGACGGTGGTGGTTCCATTCGAGTTCCTGCATCATGTTGTGGCATCGTCGGACTCAAGCCTTCTATTCACAGAACAATAGATGACGTTCAGCCAAATAGGCCTATCGATTTGAGTGTCCGATTTGTGCACACACGAAGTGTTAGGGATAGTGCAACAGCCCTTTATCATATGCAAAAAATTGATCGATCAGGAAAATTACCAAAGATCCCAATGCAAATTACGCCAAACCGAAAAAGATTAAGAATAGCCCTACTTACCTCAAATATGCTTGGGAAAGAGGCCAATTCTGATGTAAGAAATTCAATTGAGGATACTGCTGCCCTTTGCGAAAAACTGGGGCATCAAATAGAAATTATCGAACCATTCATTGATGGTGAGCGATTTATTGATTCATTCATCACCATGTGGGCACATGGAGCTAGATCTGTGATTAGGTTAGCAGAAGAGAATTTTGGTAGAACAGAAGCTGTTCTTAATCAATTACTAGAGCCATGGACTTTAGGGCTGGGTAAGTGGTTTGACCGCCTTCCTGAAGGGCAAGTTGAACAGGCTGTAGGAAGATTAAAAGAGGATACCTTAAAGACCAAAGAGATATTTAATACCTATGACATGATACTCTCACCAGTTGTCCAAACAACTGCACCCAAAAATGGTCTGATGGCACCAGATATTCCATATGATGAGCTATTGGAGCGTTCAATTAATTTCATCACATTTACACCTTTGGCAAATGTTACTGGGGACCCAGCAATGTCACTTCCTCTTGGCTTGTCCCCTAATGGACTGCCTATTGGTAGTCATTTTCATTCAAGCATTGGCACAGAACAACAATTACTTGAGCTTGCATTGCAACTTGAAGAAGCTAGTCCTTGGAAAGACAGGTGGCCTAGCTAGAGATTGCTTTTTGAAACGCTGCCCGTGATTCTAAACGTCTGTAATAGTCACAAACATTTTTGGTGCCGTCAGCGTCATTGAGTAATTTTAAGTTACTTGCAAGTCGAAGAGTATAGCCATTGATTATGTCGGCTGCTGTGAAGTGGTTGCCTACTAAAAAATCTTGCTGGCTGAGTATAGGATCCATAGTTTTTATCAGCTTTTCGAAAGACTGAATTGCTGAATCCACTGAATACTGATGTTGATGTTCCTCTGCTCGAAACATGGTATTTTTAAGAATATCCACAATTGGCAGAATAAGTGTCGATTCACCAAAATTAAGCCAGTGTAAATAATATGCATAATCTTCTGAATGGGTTTCTGGGTGTAAGCGACCTTCACCATATTTCATAAGTATATATTGAACAATTGCAACTGATTCACTGAGTAAAAGATCCGCATCTTTGATTGCAGGCAATTTTGCAAAAGGGCTTGCTTCTATGAAATCAGGATTGGGCTTATTCCTTTCTAAATGCACCAATTCATAATTTAATTCCAACTCTTCAAACAACCAAATAATTCTGACTGATCTACTGCCTTTAGCGTGAAAGAGTTTAATCATAGGTTCTTTTTACTCATCAGGTGCAATCTCTACTCTAATCCCATCCATATCTTCAGTAAACTCAACTTGGCAAGTCAAGCGTGATTGATCTTCTCTAAAAGATTCTAAATCTTCTAGAAGTTCCAATTCATCATCTTGACGCTCAGGTAAAGAAGAAGCCCAAGGCTCTTCAATATAGCAATGACATGTTGCACATGAACACATGCCGCCACAAAGAGCTAAAACCCCATCATCTAAATCTCTTAAGCTTTCCATTAGAGACAAGCCTAGCTGACCTTCAACGGTGTGCTCCTCTCCCTCGCTATCAATAACATGAATAATTGTCATAAGTCATTACCTCAAAAAACAGTGACGATTTAAACATAGTTTGTGTCAGATTTCTAGGTTGAAAAATTAGTGCAAACTCTAGAGTTCCTAGTTTTGCCTAAATGGAATTTCTATAGAGACAATTGCACCTTGTTGTGGATGATTATTAATCTCCAAAAAACCAGCATGTGCTAAGACAATTTGTTGACTTAAATACAAGCCTAAACCAAACCCACCACTCTCTCTGCTTCTTGACTGTGAGGTTCTAAAAAAAGGTTCTGTGACTTTCTCCAAGTCGTCCTTATTAAAACCAGGGCCAAAATCCCTAATTGTTAATCGAATTGATTCTGAATTAATTTCTTCAAGTGTGAGTTCAATAAGTGCCCTATTAGATGGGGTAAAGCGAGAAGCATTTTCTAATACATTCTTAAGCATGACTTCAAAGAGCACTTCATCGGCTTCTATCTCTAAGTCATTAATATCCGATGAAATTGAGGTTTGGATATTCTCAAGATAAGGGGCTTTAGATATGAGTGCCTTTATCTTGCTCTCTATATGAAACGTTTTTAGATCTAATTTTTTGTGCCCATAATTAATTGCTTCACTGTCCAACAAATTAGAGATGATGGTTTCCATTGCATTAATTTCATTCAATAATTCCTCTTTATGCTGACTTTGTTCTAGCATTTCTATTTGTAATCTGGCTCTTGTTATAGGCGATCTTAGTTCATGACTAACGCCTAAATTAAGACGTTGTTTGGCTTCTAACATGTCTTGAACATTTTTCGCCAAAAGATTAATTTCTTTTGCCAATATTCCTAACTCATCTTTTTGCTTAATAGTAATACGATGCTGTAGCTCGCCTGATCCTATTCTAGTTGTCCCGTCTTGTATGATTTGGATAGGGCTAATCATTTTTCGTACCACTAAGAATGCTATCAGCAGAATTAATGAACTAATCGCCAAAAAGATTTCAAATAAAAATGTTGTGCTAACCGCTTGGTTCATTTTAGGATTTACCAAAACTACGATGTAATCACCATAAGGAACCTTAAGAAAAGATCGATTCATATAACGTGCAAATTCACCGCCTTTAATATAAGTGTCTTGACCGGTCTCTATGTCCGTTTTAATTTGCATCAAATCCCAATTTCTGCTTTCAAAACTGAGAACGTCCAAATTCGGAAATTCTTGGTGAGATGACCAGTCAATATCACTCCCAATGATCTTCATATCAAAAGGCATGGATGAAACCAGCTGCTCGGCTCTTGCTTGGGTTGGAGGGTATTGGAGATCTTCAAAAACATTTTCTAAATAACTGCTTTGATAATAATCCAGTGTTTCTCTTACCTCATCATTTAAGATTATCTGTCGAACTCCAATTGTTAAAAGAAACAAGTAAGCAAATGCTGTGAGCATAAAGACAGCAGTCAATTTTAAAGACAAGGATTGAAAAATATTATTCATCTTCATGTTTTGTTAGCACCTAGAAACATATAACCCTTACCCCATATGGTTTTAATAAGCTCAGGTGATTTAGAATTTGATTCAATTTTCTGTCTGAGCCTAGAGATGAGAATATCAATGGATCGTGAAAATAAATGGGCTTGAATACCCTTAATCTCTAAAATAATGTCATCTCTAGTAAAAAGAACTCCAGGATTATTAATAAATAATGATAATAAATCGTATTCTTTAGTTGTTAAGTCTAAGGCCTTTCCTTTCATTTTTATTTCCAGATGTAAATCATCTATCTCAAAAATAGAATCCTCCAAGTTTCTTTTATCAGGCACTCTTCTAATCAAACTGGTGATTCTAGCAACTAACTCTCTGGGTTCGAAGGGTTTAGCTATATAATCATCAGCTCCCAGTTCTAGTCCTTTTATTTTATCGTTTGGCTCACCTCGTGCACTAAGCATAATAATAGGAACTGAGTGCTTTTTACGAATTAAACGACAAACATCAAAACCATTTATACCAGGCATCATGACATCAAGGATGATGACTTCAGGCTTCTGATCTTTGATGGCATCCATTGCTTGCAGAGAGTCGGAAATTGATGTGAGTGTAATTGTGAACTTACTTAAATAATTTTCCAGAAGTTTTGCTAACTTTAGATCATCATCAATAAGTAGAGCCTTGATCATCTTGATCTTATTTCCAGCGACCCTTGCTTGCTTTGATTTGATCAACCCCAATCCTCATGTCTAACATTCTATTAGCTTCTTCTTCCCCAAAAACCTGGATTGGAAGAACATTCATTGGGTCATTTCGGTAACCCAATTCTCTGAGACTAAAATCATAGATTTGTTGTTGGTTACGCTCAGCTTCAGGAACAACTTCAGCTTCGTCCAACCATGAAAACCAACGGCCTATAAAACGTTCAAGATAATCTTCACAATAATCTATATTGTCATCCGTTAGTTCAGTATGAGAACTAACACAAACTGGAGACATTAGAGATCTAAGATAAGTGCCATGACTAACAAATCGAGTCCAATTAGGGTTTGCCCTGAACTCCAAAAAATCTTGATTCACTGGCTCATAGTATTGATGCAAATAATCCGGGTTAGTTCTTAAATCCATTCTTGGTGTGTACTCAGCATAAAAGTAAAGACGGGGAATGGTTCCAAATATAACTGTCAAATGAGGCACTCGTGTTTCTTGTCCTAAAAAAACAGTGGCATTGATATCTAAGATACTTCGTTGTCGATTACCTAACCAGGAATGCACTAACCAATCAACTTCTTTGCCGGTATAAGAATTAAATGACCCCTCCAATTGACCGTGATCTGGGTGTTCATTGGAAGTAAAATAATCTCTGCCTTTACAAGAGGGGTGCTTGTCTACATCAAAACGATCTCTAACCCGTTCAATAATTCCCGTCTGTATCCCCCAGCATCGTTCCCAAGCTTTACTGACATCAACATTCGGGTTTTCTGAGAGAAACTCCATGATGGTTTTAGTTTCTTTATTTGAACTCAAGATCATCTCCTGTTATCTAATATTGACCTACAGTATTCCATCAAGAAAGTGATAGATCCAGTTAATCGCAATCTATATAATCAATTTCAAATTAAAAAATGAACTGGGGACAGAACTATGCCAATGCTAGAGATCAATAATCACAGTATGTATTATGAAATCCATGGTGAAGGGCCGCCTGCAGTTTGTATGGGAGGCTGGGGAACCTTCTGTCATGATAATGATAAATTATTAGCTAGAGGGCTTACTGATGAATACCAGGTTCTAGTTTTTGATTATCGGGGTATCTGTGAATCTGAAGATGACCCAAATGTAGAGCCTTCCATGAAAATGCATGCCGATGATTTGATTGGTCTTTTAGATCACCTGCAATGGAATAATGTGCATTTAATCGGGCTAGTCGGAATGGGGTGTTGTGTCGCACAAGAAGTTGCTATCAATCGTCCAGATCTTGTTCGCAGCATGATCAATATGGGTGCTTGGGCATACTGTGATACTTATCTATATGATCAACTCAAATTATTTAGGGATGTGCATAGAGACTCTGGCTTTTTAACTTTTCAGGAAAAGGTTTCAATCTATTCATTCCTTCCAGAATATTACAATGAAAACAAAGATAAATTATTAGGGCCCAATGCAGGTTGGAAGGAATTAAGAGATAACTATAAAACCCATGCAAGACTTGTTGAAGCGTGCCTGAATCATGATGTCAGAGACCAATTAGGCAGTATAGAAGCTCCAACACTGATTATTCATGCCGGTAAAGATTTAGTTACTGGTCCTAGGACGACTCTACCATTAGAAGAAGGTATCCCAAATGCAGAAGGTGTTTTAATGGAAGATGTGGCCCATGTGGTTGCAGGTAAAGATCAAAAAATTGCTTTTTGTGAAATACTCTTCAACTTTTTACAAAAACATTAGTCATCTTTAGGTTGTATTAAATTTCTAATCTATTCATAATGTTGCCGCATAGAGTTTAAGGGGAGTTAAAATCGATATGTCAGTTGATGGTTCAAAAATTAAGATTCAAAATGGCAAGCTAGATGTCCCCAATGATCCCATTATTCCTTACATTGAAGGCGACGGTATTGGTCCTGATATTTGGAAATCAGCAGTCCGAGTGATAGATGCAGCTGTTGAGAAAGCATACAAAGGTGAAAAGAAAATAAACTGGTTAGAAGTCTATGCCGGTGAAAAGGCCTTTAAACAATTTAATAATTGGCTACCAGATGAAACCATTGAACAGTGCAAGAAGTACTTAGTTTCAATTAAAGGGCCTTTAACAACACCAATTGGTGGGGGCATGAGATCTCTCAATGTAGCTTTAAGACAATTAATGGATTTGTACGTCTGTCTTAGACCAGTGAGGTGGTTTGAAGGAGTTCCCTCCCCTGTAAAGACCCCTGAAAAAATTGATATGGTGATCTTCAGGGAAAACACTGAGGATATCTACGCCGGCATTGAATTTGAACAAGGCACTGAAGCAAATAAGAGTTTTCTCTCACTTTTTGAGACATCCTTCCCTGATGAGTTTTCAAAAATAAGGTTTCCTGAAACATCAGGTATTGGTATCAAGCCGATTTCCATTGAAGGTTCTGAACGTTTGCTTAGGTCAGCGTTTGAATACGCCATAGCAAATAATCGTAAAAGTGTTACTTTTGTTCATAAAGGTAACATTATGAAGTTTACCGAAGGTGCATTTAGAAATTGGGGCTATGCTCTAGCAGAAAGAGAATACGGAGAACATGTTTACACTTGGGATCAGTGGGAAAGAACAAAATCAGAACAAGGTGAAGAAACTGCTAATGCTGAACAACAAAAAGCCTTAGAGAACGGTGCCATCTTAGTTAAAGATGCGATAGCTGATATCACTCTTCAACAAGTTCTTACTAGGCCTTCTGAGTTTGATGTGATCGCCACAATGAATTTGAATGGTGATTATTTATCCGATGCTCTGGCTGCACAAGTCGGAGGCATAGGGATTGCGCCAGGAGGTAATATCAATTATCTAACAGGTCATGCTGTGTTTGAAGCCACTCATGGAACAGCACCTAAATACAGTGGTCAAGATAAAGTAAATCCTGGGTCTGTGATTCTCTCAGGCGAGATGATGTTACGTTATCTCGGCTGGAATGAAGCAGCTGATTTGATAATTAAAGCAATGGATACGACCATAAAAAATCAAACTGTCACCTATGACTTTGCACGATTAATGGATAATGTAAGCCCAATCAAATGCAGTGAGTTTGGTGATCAACTCATAAAAAATATGAACTGATCTGTAATCTTCACCGAATACCTAATCAATCAAATACAAGAGACCGCTTATGAAGATCATCACAACTATGTTAATCGCCCTTATTGTGTCACAAACCAATTCTGTTTTAGCTGCATCTTGTGAGCAGACTATCGAAGGCAATGACATGCTTCAATTTAATCTCAAAGAGATTGTTATGAGTTCAACTTGCTCAGAAGTAACTATTAACTTAAAACACACAGGCCAATTGGACGGCAATATCATGGGACACAATTGGGTTTTATCAAAAACAGAAGACTTTATGCCTCTCGCACTAGCTGGAGGCCAGGCTGGCCCTTCAGAAAATTATGTTCCATCGAATGACTCAAGAGTTATAGCATCTACAGTCATTATTGGTGGTGGTGAAGCAACATCAGTCACTTTCTCATTGGCTTCTTTGGGTGTTGGAGAGGACTATACTTTTTTCTGCTCCTTTCCAGGGCACTATGCCATCATGAAAGGTGTTTTTAGAATTATAAACTGATTTTTAAGGCTCCTTTAGCCAATGCTAAAGGTCCTGTTCTAGCAATTGCTACTAGAGTGCTTATGCCCTCTAGAGCTTCTAATAATTCATCATTTTTTAATGTGTCTGCCATAACTTCTACAATTAAAAGATCATCCTGATCATTAACAATTGTTGCTGAAAAATCATAAAAAATAGTTTTAATGGCCTCTTCTTTATCAGCATCAACATTAATTTTTATCATCATTAATTCACGTTCTATATGATCATGTTTACTGATGTCGAGAACATCTATCACATCAATAAGTTTATAGAGCTGCTTCGTTATCTGTCCGATGACTTCATCAGACCCTTCCGTCACTAAAGTCAATCTTGAAATCATTGGATCTTGTGTTGGAGCAACGCTTAATGAATCGATATTGTAGCCTCGAGTAGAGAACATAGAAGCAACTCGAGATAATGCTCCCGATTCGTTTTGCAGTAATATTGCAATCGTATGTTTCATCAGTCTGTCCCACTCATTTAATAATACAGACAAAGGATTGTACAGGGTTCCTAGGACAAATGAAGATACTAATCGCTATTACTTTTCAACTTGGTTTATAGTAAGGTGTCTTCCTCAACCTTTTGTGAGGTTGAATTAACGCTAGGAATGTTGAGTTAAGATGACAGAAAAACAAATACTAACAGGCTCAGATATCATCGTTAAAGTCCTTGCAGAACAGGGAGTTGAGACGATTTTTGGATATAGTGGTGGTGCTATATTGCCAACCTATGATGCTGTGTTTCAATACAACGAAATACATAAGAATAATCCGATGCCCCTGATTGTTCCTGCCAATGAGCAAGGAGCTGGCTTTATGGCATCGGGTTATGCAAGAGCAACGGGTAAACCTGGTATTGTCTTAGTAACTTCAGGTCCTGGAGCGACAAATACTGTTACCCCAGTAAGAGATGCGATGGCTGACTCAATACCGATGATTGTGATATGTGGGCAAGTTAATAGATCATCAATTGGAAGTGATGCTTTCCAAGAAGCCCCTATTACAAGTGTTATGGGATCTGTAGCAAAACATGTGTTCTTGGTTACCAAAGAAGAAAAGTTAGCTGCCACACTAAGAGCTGCATTCGAAATTGCTACTTCTGGAAGACCCGGCCCTGTTGTGGTCGATGTTCCAAAAGACGTGCAAACAGCCAGTATAGAGTTTGATGCTAATTCAAAACTTAATATTAACGCATACAGAGAACGTGTAAAGGTTATCGAGAATAATCGGCTCAGCGATCAACAATGTGAAAGTTTTTATAATTATCTAAAAGCATCCAATAAACCTTTGATTTACTCAGGTGGTGGAACAATTGCCGCTGATGCGTCAAAAGAATTGAGAAAATTCTCTGATCGCTTTCAAATACCAGTAACTACAACACTTATGGGGATAGGAGCAGTTGATACACAATCTCAATTATCTCTCGAGATGCTGGGCATGCATGGTACTGCCTTTGCTAATTATGCGGTTGAAGACTGTGATTTTATTATCGCCTTAGGTTCTAGATTTGATGATAGGGTTGCTGCCGTGCCTAAACAATTTGCACCTCAAGCTAAAGCTGTGGCCCATTTTGATATTGATGCATCTGAAATTAATAAAGTAAAACAAACCAATTGGTCTCATGTAGGACTACTAAAAACTGCTCTCAGTGACCTCATTGCTTACGCTGATAAAAATAATATTCATAATGTGTTTTCTGACTGGATAAATGAGATTCAAGAATTAAAGTCTACATATCCACTGGATTACGACAGAACCTCGGATTTAATACAACCTCAAATGGTTCTGGATGAAATTAATCAAATAACCAAAGGTGAGGCCATCGTCACAACAGGTGTTGGGCAACATCAAATGTGGTCTGCTCAATATTTTGATTTTAAGGAGCCCAGACAATGGCTAACATCTGGAAGTATGGGAACCATGGGTTTTGGCTTGCCTGCAGCCATTGGTGCTCAATTTGCTCATCCTGACAAACTCGTTATTGATGTGGATGGAGACGGTAGCATCAGAATGAATTTGGGTGACATGGAAACTGTCACTACTTATGATTTACCGATTAAGATCCTTTTGCTTAATAATGCGGGTGATGGAATGGTGAAGCAATGGCAAAAACTCTATTATGGCGGTCGATTATCAGCTAGTGACAAGACACTTTATAAAAAGGATTTTGTCTTATCAGCTCAGTCAGATGGCTTTGAATACGCTGAACGTTTAACCGATAAAACCCAGCTTCAAAAGACCATAAAAGAATTTATTGGGTGTAAAAAGGCCGCCTTTCTTGAAGTCATTATTGATCCAGATGCGATGGTCTTTCCAATGGTTGGTCCTGGAATGTCTTACAATCAAATGATCACTGGGGAGCATATCAAAAGCCGGAATGAGGATCCTGAAGTGGAGCCTATTGATCCTAAAGCAATGTTCTAAAAGACCTACCTTTCTCCCATTGCATGAATATCATGGGGTTCTCCAGTTTGAGTATAGAGAACTTTTTTTCTAAAAAATCTTAACATTCCCATTTCACCCATTCGTGAGGCGCCAATGCCTGAGTATTTAAACCAATTTTTCTCACCATCAAAAACATAGGTGGTTGCACCACAATCTTGAATAGTGACAGCACCCGCGTCAATTTGTTGAGCGATCTCATTGGCCTCTTCAGTGCTCCCAGCCAGTACTGCTGCTGATAAGCCATATCGAGTATCGTTGGCCAAATGAATTGCTTCACTAATATCACTGTAGCTCATCACAGGAATAATAGGTCCAAACGTCTCATCAGTCATAACCTTCATAGAATGATCCACATCTCTTATCACTGTAGGTCTAATCCATTTTCCACCTCCATGATTCTCAATAGAACCTCCTGTCAGCACACTCGCCCCTTTATCGATAGCATCACTTATATGAGACTCGATGATCGCTGCCTGTTGGTCAAAAATTAATGGTCCTATATGGCCTTCCCTAATATTCGGATAATTAAGTTGTACTTCATCAGCTAATCGAGTTAATTCTTTGGTTAACTCTTCAGCAATGGATTCATGGGCATAAACTCGTTCTATCGATTGACAAGCTTGACCAGTTGCTTGAACTGATGCTCTTAGAATAATTTTCGCACTCTCTTTAGGTTCTGCATTTTCCGTAACAATCACAGGGTCTTTACCACCGAGTTCTGCATAAACAGGTATAAAATTTTTGGCGCCACTTTCATAGACTAATTTTCCTGTCTTTACACTACCGGTAAAGCACACGGCGTCAACATTATTAATTAAATCCTGTCCTGTTTGGCCATCGCCTTCGATGTAGCGACACACTGCGTGTAATTCTGGGACCTGCTCCAGAGTCTCTTGGAGAGGTTTAATGAACCTTGGAGTAATTTCGCTTGGCTTAGTAATGGCTGCTGATCCTGCCATTAAAGCAGGCAGTAGGTCAATTAAGGAAATTAAAAAAGGGAAATTCCAAGGGCCAACAATACCAACCACCTCAAAAGGTTTGTATTGATGACTATAAATGACACTTGGATGTGAGGATTGGATCGGTTCTTGTTCAGCAAAAACCTGGCGTCCTATCATATGCCACCCTTCGATCGACTTTGCTAAATTCTCTATTTCTGCAGTGGCTATAAAATAACGACCTGTATCAGTAACTAGGGCCTCTAACAAATCACTACTTTTTGAAACAATTCTAGCCCATTCTCTAAGAATATCTGCTCGCTCATCCACAGTTAGAGCAGCCCATTTTGGTTGATTAGCACGTAATTCGTTTGCAGTGTTTTCAATTTCAGATGTAGGGGTCACTTCAAATGAATAATCAAGCTCTCCTGTTCTTGGATTTCTAGCGTCTATAGTTCGATTTTCTGCAGTTCCAATATTCACAATGCCCACTCCTCAGCAAATTAGATGGTTAAGACTACGTTTAAAAATAATAGACATCAATATTTATTTTATCAATTCATGAAAGGCATCTGAATCAATATTACCGCCGCTTAATAAGATCAGAATATTTGCATTCTTTATAGGAAAGTTATGATTCAAAGCAAAGGCTAAAGCTGCTGCACCTCCAGGCTCAACAACAAGTTTAAATTCTTCGAAAGCAAAACGCATGGCTTGTTTAATTTGCTGGTCATTGACTGTTTCCACTGAAGTTAAAAGGTCTTGATTAATGGGAAATGTTAGTTTCCCTGGTGTACGAGCCATTAGAGCATCACAGTGAGTTGATTGATTTATGTCAATCGATGTTCTTTTACCATTCTTGATTGATAATTGTGTGTCATTAAATAATTCCGGCTCGACACCAATAATTTTGCTCTGATCAAAATAATGCTTAATGGCTATACTGCAGCCTGCTATTAAGCCTCCTCCACCTACAGGGCAGATAAAATAGTTAATCTTTTCTTCTATAAGAGCCATCTGATGTATGGCCTCTAGGGCAGCTGTGCCTTGGCCTGATATAACATCAAAGTGATCATAGGCTGGGATCAGAAATGCAGCAGTGTCCGAAGCAATTTCTTTAGCTATAGCCTGTCTCGACTCTTTATATCGATCATAAAAGATAACTTTTGCTCCCAAAGATTTGGTCTTTTCTATTTTCATCATCGGGGTGTCCTCAGGCATAACAATTGTTGCATTGACTCCCATTAGTGATGCTGCATAAGCCACTCCTTGAGCGTGATTTCCCGAAGAGAAGGCAACCACATCTTTCTTTTTGTTCTCTTGAAAGTACTGATGCATAGCAAAATATGCTCCCCTCGTTTTGAAAGAACCGTTTATTTGATTGCACTCAGCTTTCAGGAACAGGTTGACGCCCAATGCTTGATTTACTTCTTCTGAGAAAAGAACGGGAGTCTCTTTGACGACCCCTGCCAAAACTTCATTAGCGTTCAGAATTTTATTAATGTTAATCAATCTAATATTTACTTTTTATATCTGTCATTTAATATTAAGTTTCATTCAATTAATAGGTGGAATCAAATGGAAACTTACATTGTGACGATCTACGCTAAAGAAGACCATGCTGATCAAGTAGAAGAGTACTACAAAGAACTACAACCGCTTTATGAAGAAGCTACTGGATTTGTTGGTAGAAAAATTTATCGAGCAAAAACTGGTGCAATGGTAAACGCAGTCCGTGAAACCTATTCAAAAGAAGAGTTGGCTAATACTCCAGAAGAAGATCATGATCACGGAGAACACTTTGTTATGATCGAAGAATGGGAGTCTGTCCAAGACCGTATTAATTTTGGTCGTGGGCTTAGCAAGGAACATCATATGAAGGTAATACCTTATCTTCTGCCTAACCACTCACATGAGTTTTATAAGGGCGTCTAAGTTAATATATTGTCTATTTTCTTAGCACAAATAAAATCATTCTCAGAGAGCCCTCCGATAGCATGAGTAGTATATACAACCTTGCAAGAACCATATTTGACTGTTAAATCAGGGTGATGATCCTCAGATTCAGCTATCCAGGCCACCGCGTTTACAAAGGAAATAGTTTTGTTATAGCCAGAGAATTTAAATTCTTTAGATATTTCTTTAGCGTCATTTGAAATTTCCCATGCTGGATCAATGGCTTCAGAGATTTGCTTGGCAGCAGCCATATCAAGTGGTTCTACCCCTCCCTCACAGGGCACACAATGTTTTTTTTCTAGTTCTTCAGTCATATATCTTAAATAATTAATTAGATTCTACTACAAAAGCTCCATAATTTTCATTTGCAACCACTCTAAGCATATTAAAAAATCCATCTGGGTTACCAACGTAGTTACCGTGTCGGAAAGCTTTACCATGAACCCTAATCATTGGCTCACCTTTCGCATCGAGCTTATTATATTTAGAGACAATTGCACGAATACATTCTGCTGAATCAGACCTACCACAATATTGTGGTCTTGCATCTTGGAGTAAGTCATCACCAAGAATCCATATAGCGATTTTATTACTTTTAGCAAACTCTGTTACTGCAAGATTAATCCCATCCACTGGGTTTGAATCACAAGGAGGCACCCAATTGTTTAGAGCCTGAATAATATTACTCCTCGTCTTATCAGTATCTACAATCCATTGATTTGCAAAAGTTGGAAATAAATAATCTCCATTACAACTTATCACTTGAAGTCCTTTTAGCTGATCCTTTGGGAATGCGTCTAATATCTGAACCATACTTAGTTTTAAGTCACCCCAAACATTATTTACCATACTACCCGAGTTATCGATTACAAAAATTATATACTCACTATCAATAGGAATACCTACTGCTCTTGAATTAGAAGCATCGATTTCAGTTTGCAATCTCACTTGAATGTCAGTTAGTTGCTGTTTTAATAGGAATAAAGAGTCTCTATCCGTTAGTTGTTCATCTGACATGGATTTAGTGCTATTGAATTCTCCTTGGATAATAGATAAATCACCTTGAAGCTTATTATTTTTGTCATTATTCTCTGAAATTTGCTCTGTTATTTCAGTTAATCTTCTATTCATTGTTACTGAGTCGCCTCTAATAACTTCCAATTCTTGGGCTAATTTTGTTACTAACGATTGCAATTCTTCTTTGCTCTTTTCAATAGTAATTGGTTCATATATTTTTGTGATGACAAGAAGCAATATCACTGCACCAAAACCACAACACACCACATCAAGAAAAGATAAGTTGAAGGTTTCCATATTTCTTTTTTGTTTTCTCATAGCGGCCAATCCCTAGCAGGAGTCACATAACAGCCATTGGAGGCTTGTGCTAATTGGATATATTTTGATGCTGCATAGGGATCTCCATCTAAAGGTAATAAAAAGATATTCGTTGGGATTGATGGTGAAAACTCCCTTTTATATGCGTCATCAAAATACTTTTTTCTTGTGTCTTGATTCACTTCTGTTGGCTCACTCAATATTCTTCTGCCCTGAGTAGGCAGACCATCAGTGAATAAAACAACTAGATCAGGCTTTGGATCCATAGAATCTATAGCATCAAAAGCTGTATGTAAACTATTGCCTTTCTGAGGTATTGTTGATGCTAGATTATTGATTGCCTTTAATTTATTTTCATTATTTGCTTCTAACCACTGGCCCTCACTGTTTTCTATTACACTCCGTGCTTGTTCGTTAAAAACATAAATTTGAAAATCACTATCAAGCTTAGTTAGAAGCCACCTTATCCCTTTTATGACTTGATTCCATTTTGGAGATTGTTGTTTTCTCTCATCTGGGAAAATTGATAAACGTAAGGCATTAACATATGTGTAGCCCAACATACTTGTTGAAGAATCCACTAAGAATAGTACTCGACTTCCATTAACACTGCATCCTGATACAAATTGCTTTCTCCCACAATTCTCTCCTTTACAAGTGGCTATATTATCTCTGTCTTTTTGTAAGCGTTTGTTTGACTCTTCTAAAGTCTCAATATCTATTTTTAGTTGTTCTATCGATTCTACAGAGGCTAAAGAATTATTTTCATAGAAGGATATTTCCTCTGTGAGTTCTTTTATTTTTTCTAATAATTCCTGAATACTTCCCTCAATAACCAAATTCTCATCTTCAGTCTTTTCGAGAGTATTTTTGATCTTTATTAGGCGTTTTTGGAAATCGGAAATCTCTTGTTCAAGAAACTCTGTTTGACTTGTTAACTCTTCCGCAGCTTGGTTACTTCTTGATTTAACTTGTGAATTTATGATCATGAAAAACAGAATTATTGCACCAAAGCCACAAGCCATGACATCAAGAAAGGAGAGATTAAATACATTAAATTGCCTTCTGGCCATGGAACTTGATTAGTCTTCCTTTAAATGAGCAATCAGATTTTGATCGGTATAAACTTCTGTTTCAAAAACCTGTCGCTCTTGTAAAAGTTGTAATTGGTGAACCAAAAACATTATGACAATACTAATTAATAGAGCAATAAAGGTTGAATTAAAAGCCACACCTAGATTTTGTGTGACACCACTAATGTCTCCATCAACTGCTCGATGGGCTAATGAAAGTGCGGAACCAATACCTCTAACGGTGCCAATGAATCCAATAGAAGGGATTGCCCAAGCTATATATCGTATCATTGATAATTCAGACTCTAATCTATCAGCTTCAGTTTCCACCATAGTATGAGTTGATATAGAGACATCTTGAACATTTCCTGTGGTGGAGAATCGTTTAAGTCCATTAGATAATATTCTAGGTAAAAGAAGATATTTATCTGTTTCGGGCATTGTATCTAATCGCTTTAAAAAGTCTTCAGTATCTCTCGGTGTAATAACATTCCCTAGTTGTAGTGGTATAAGATCCTGTCGCAATAATCTTCTTTCATTCATGGCTGTTCTACCTTTTAGAAACATTATTGCAAAAGCCCAAAACATCAAGATAAAACAAGCTTCTTGTTCAAAATTACTGATAATTACATAAAAAGACCTTTCAGGAACATAATTAATATCTTGAGCTATCATAAGTTGCTGAGTTTGAATTATTTCAGTTGCTTCTGGCCTTATCACTGAAACATATAATGCATGAATACATATAACTGAAATTAGCAGTGCGAAAGCCTGATAAAGAAATTCTTTAGTTAGATTATCATTATTGTTCATAGTGCATAAACTCAAGTATTTGACATGAAGACTATGGCTTCAGAAGTGTTAACAATGTTTTCTTCTTCGAGCTCCTGCTCTTCAAACACTTCTGTTTCATATATTGCCTTTAGTTTTTCCAATTCCTCTTCTAACGCTTCACTTTTATCATTTTGTGTTGCTTGTGAATCTTGATCATTGTCTTGAACTATATTTTGTGACATCGCTTGAGATGACATAAAGAAAAAACAATAAAACAGACTGATAAAAGATTTATTCATAATTTTATTCTAACCATTATTCTAGAGTATCGCTATAACGAGCAATTCTAAAACCTACATCTAATCGAGAAGATATTCCAGAATCTCGAAAAGAATATCTCAAATTACTAATACTCGATTGACGATAACTGGACCCTTTTATGACCTTTGCCGTGCCATCCATGGGGCCTAATGGATCTATAGTAACCTTATTTAATTCCTTCGGATAAACTGAGTAGTAATCACTTACCCATTCAGCAACATTTCCTCCTAGGTCATAAAGTCCTAGAGGATTTGCTTTAAATTTACCTGTGGGTGAGGTTACAGGATAACCGTCCCAATAGTTTTTTAAAGTATTGTCCATAAACACTTCTGCTGACTCATCTGCATAATTTCCCGAATCTTCCATCACTGGCATTCTTTGTCCCCATGGGTATTTTTGTAACCCGCCTCCTGCGTTATATCTTGAGATCCATTCCCATTCAGCTTCAGTTAATAAACGATACCCATTTGTTACAGGTCTAATTAACTCTAGCTTACCTTTTTTTATCTCATAAGCTGGGTCTAGTGAATCCTTTTTACTTAACCAATTACAATACTCTGCGGCATCTTGCCAGGTGACCATCACCGTTGGATGGAGATTATTAGATAATTCCCTAAAAACTTCAGCGCCAGAAGTATGTTGAGGTCTAAATTCCCTAAATTGCTTATTTGTTACCTCTGTTATTCCAACATAGAAAGGTCTGGTTATTTGTACTAATCTCTCTATTTCATTAGTTTTTCTGCCTTGATCACCTCTTGGTGAACCCATTAGAAAAGTCTCTCCAGGTAAGACTAGTTGCATTTTAGAGCCCTGATAGGTATTGACTCTTCTTGGCATTGCAGCGATTACTGTTTCTTCTGGAGTCATAAGATTAATTGCTATGGACTGCTCAAGTTTTGGGGTTGGATTAACAGTAAATTCTTGACTAACATACCCTTCTTTCTCAAACAAAATTTTCTGTTCTTTTGATAATAAGACTAGTTTGCTAGGAATAATTCCAATTTCCTTTCCGTCACTAATTATCTTAGCTCCAACAGTACCTCGAAAATTGATTTTTCCGAAAATAGGCTGAAGAGCTTGATCCAATTGCAAACGACCATCTTCATATAATTCTTCCATATCTTCACGAATAGGTAAGTTGAATTCTGTATTTAGAGAGTTATATCCAGGTTTTGATAGCAATATTTGGTGGTTTATGAGGGGCTCTAATTCCAGATTAATTGGTGTCATCCCTCTGTAGATTGAATCAATAGTGACAGAAGCACCTTTAGGCACTGAATTAATTCTGATTTTACTGTCTAGTCTTTCTAAATTAATCACATCTAATGAATAGTTTTCCCCAGCCACAATATCAAGCTTCTTATCAAATAACTTATAGCCATTTTTCTTTAGCTGAAGCATCCTAGAGCCCTGTAATATTTTGATTGTTGCTGGTGTTTTACCCTTTAATGTTTTGTCTACAAAAATTTCAGTGTCATCAGGGATGGAGCCTACCTTTAATTCAGCCCAAGCTGGTACTAAATCAAATATAAAGGATTGCTCTTCATTCATTCCCTGAATAACTAATTGATCTTTAATAGGTTTATATTGATTAGTTAGAATTTCTATACTTCTTTGACCGGCATTAATTTCATAGACACCATCTTCAGAATTGGGAATTTCTACCTCATCAACTTTTATGACAAGTTCAACTTGTGGATTGGTTCCAAGAAAAATTCTTCCTGGTAATTTTCTTAAGCTGAAATTAAATTTCTGACTTGGTTCCTCTTCAACAGAAATATTATCTTCGAATGGATAATAACCTTCTGACATTAATTGAATATTATATTCACCTTGTTTTAGTAAATATCGATCTCCAATTTTCATCTGAGGAAAAAATCCCCCAGATATATTGATATTTACCTCTTGTGGTTCAACTTCAAACTCAACGGCTTTAGAGGTGAATAAATAAAAAAGGAAGTACGATAAAAAAACTATAAATAACACAAAGAAATTTTTTAATTTTTTCCTACTGAATAATTTTCCTGAAGTATTCTTTTCTTCAAAAATAGTGGGTTGAGAACTTGAATCTACAGTGTTTACATGCAATATAAAGTCCTCATCCTTATATTCGAAAACAACAACTTTATTGCCAATTTCAAGCCTATCAGATGTTTTTACTATGACATTTCCATTGAAGTTCTCGTTGTTGATTAATGTATTAACATCATTTTTAATCTTCTGAAGAAAATACTTACCCTCAATAAAATCAACAATGAGAATTGTGCCAAAAGATATTGGTCCTAAGATAGAGATGTTAGAACTTTCGTCTGTTCCTATTTTTATAGGTAAATTGTCCTTAGCAAGAATTACCTCATTACCGTTTTCAATGATAGAAATTTTTGTCATATCATTTCCTTACATTGAATCATGAATTGCTGTCCTGCTTTTTCAACTCTGAACTTCAAAATTACATCTCTATAACCAGGTCGTGTTCCTATAGCAGTATATGTTCCTGGCCTTAGTGAAACGGTTTTTTCATAGAAAGAACCAAGCTGGGCTAATTTATATATGGTTATTTGAGTCATACCATCCGACATGAAGATCGTGTCTAGTGGAATTGAAGCAAACTTCAACACTCTATTTAAATCATTAATCTGTTGTTCTAACTTAGGGCCTTTATTTTGAACACCCTGAGCCTTGTTCAATGTAGTTATCGCCTGATTATAGAGCTCATCATCATTTAATTTATCAATACTTGAAATAAAGAGCGTTAAATTTGAAACCAAATTTATTCTTTCATTAACAGTTTGTAGATTTTTTTTAATTTCTATGATGTTAGGATCTAGTGCCAAAATTTCTTCGTAGAGAACCTTTGCCAAATCCCACATTTCATTAGTAGTGGCAATCGTAGCCTCTTTTTGAATTAATGAAATCTTTTCCAACCTTTGATTTAATTCAAGCACCTCAATCGCTTGTAGAACATCCAGAGATTGAGGGTAAATAGTTTTTGCATCCTGAAAGGATAAATTAGCATTTTCAAAATCAGCCTCGGACATAAAACTATAGCCTTTCGAGAGTAAATCTTGAAACTGTTGTTCTAGATACGAAGCATTTGAAAACTCGAAACCAGAAAGTGCCTCCTGATAGTCTGGATCTATTAATATTGCATTTTCATAAGCTTCTATTGCCTTTGGCCAGTTACTCTGAGAAGCAAACTCTTTTCCTAATCTAATATATTCGATCACCTTATCCAGTTTCAAAGATCTTTGATAGCCTTTCCTAGTATCCTGATTACTGCCATCAATCGTAAGTGCAATTTCATATTGTTTAATTGCAGCCTCTTGGTCTCCTTTTTCAAAAGCATTACTAGCTAACATAAGGGTTTCTGTAAGAACCTGAGGAATAGTTATTTCAAGATCAACCAATAAATCCATTGTTTGTCTATAATACTTAACAGCATCATCAAATGCTCCAGATGTATATGATTGATCACCCATTTCATATAATTCCATAGCATTTAACCAAGAGTCTCCTCCCCAAAATAAAACACCATTAGTTTTTAAATCTTCAATCTTCACTAAAAGCTCTGAGATCAAAGCTTGTGCAATTGGTTTAGAGGTTGATTGACTGCTTCTATCGATTTCAAGGTTATTTAGTTCTTCAGTAGGATTAATTTCATTTTGCTGATTAGCCTGATTTATAAAATTAGGCAAGATAAAGACAACTCCTACCAAAATTAGAATAAGAAAAATGAATAATGAATAAATTAATTTTTTATTAGAATTGTTATTATTTTTTTCTAATTTTTCTTGGTAAATTGTCTTACTTTCCAAGTCAGAATTTTTAACCTGTTGGTTAGAATCACTTCCTGAATTATCAGTTACCCTATTATTCATCGAATTAGATTTATTACTCTGAAGAGGTTTTTGGGATATCTAGTCCCGTTTCTTCAGAATATATTTGTGCTAAAAGTTGTTTCCATCCTGAGAACATTTCTTGGGCATTACCTGACAGCCTTAAGGTTTGTCCTTCCACTTCAATAACTAAACCCTCAGCTGTGGCATTTAAAACTGATGCACCTTCCTCCATAGAATTCCTATATATCTTGGCTTCTGATGCCTTAGCAAAACCTGTTTGAACAGCTTGGATACCACCCATCATTAAGCCTTGTTGAGCATATCGTCCAGTATTGCTATCACTATCAACCATTAAGCCGCCTATTAAAGCAACAGCACCTAAGATTTGTCGTTTTTTTGCCGATCTTTTTAAATCCTCATAAGTAATAGCATTTTGACGATTTGCTCTTCTCCATTCCCCATAAGGAACCGATAGTTCTTGGTATAATTGAGCATAATATTCGTTCAATGTATCAAGCAATAACAATTCTCTCTCTTTTACCTCTTTTATTCTTATCATCATCTGATCTTCTGATGAGGGTAGACGAATAGGTTCAAAGATTCCTGTTTTGTCTTCTTGGATCAAGTAATCATTGTAGACTCCAGGTAAAAGCTCTGATGCAAACCTTAAATCCCCTATCTCATTTACCCTTTTTAAATAAGTAGAGGAGAGTTTATTTTTTATCTCCAATAAATCATTTGCAATCTGATTAAAGACACTTTGGTAAGGATCTTGGGTTAAATCTCTTGTCTTGCTATAGGCACTGCCTGCAATTCGAGCAGAATACGATTTATCAATCCATTGTTTACCTGAAATATCCCACGCACCTACTCTCATCGTAACGTCATAACCATCTGATTTATCAATCCTTCCTGTAATAACCAGATCAGTTGATTTTGTGCTATCAGGTAATACCCAAATTCCGCCCCAATAACCAGATTCTTCTAGAGTATTTTTTAAATGGTAAGGAAAATATCTAGCTTCTGCTTTTCTAATATCAGGGAAGACAAGTGTTTTTGTGCTGTCACCTTCAGGAACATTTGGATCAAAAATTAGTATGCCAACACTAATAAGTTCCTCTTGTTTTAACTCAATTTCTGCTCGATTAAGTTTAACGTTATCATAATTAACGGTTGCTCCAATAATGCTGGCAGAATAATTAATAGCAATAATTACTATAAGAGAGATTATTTTATATCGTCTATACATTCTTTTATTTGAGATTCTGTTTTACCCATATGCAATAAATACTGTTTCCAAAGTTCTGCTCTAATTGAAGGATCGTCCTCTTTCAGTGCAAAAACTCTCAGTTGTCGAGCAATCTTATCTTCACCAAAACCACTGGCTTCTATACAACTTGGTGTCCTCTTCAATTCTTCCTCAGTGATTTCTTCTTGGCTTTCCCCATCATCACTTTCATTAGATTGGTTAATTGTACTTGCTTCTGTATCAGACCCTAACTCAACTGGGCCATCCAATTCAGCTTCCATAATAGATTCGAGGTCAGCAATCTCTTGCCCTGTCATAGCTCCTGTACCTTGATTAGCTGCAGCAATTACTACTCTTTCTCCGGCCATTTCTTTATCAAAATCACCCAACGATTCATCAAAAATAGAGGCTGCTGATTGCCCAGTCCCTAAGTCAGATGACATAACACCAGATCCTGACTCACTGTCTGGACTCTGATTGGATGATCCACTGCCTGTGGATTCAGAACTTTGATTATCACCTACAGATTCAGAACCAGATGTAGATGAAGAAGAGCCGGATTCTGAAGATTGTGATCCAGATTCTGAAGATTGTGATCCGGATTCTGAAGATT
>CAYQEV010000002.1:0-16663 GCA_964416745.1 uncultured Woeseia sp. | reverse complement strand
CTGAAGATTGTGATCCAGATTCTGAAGATTGTGATCCGGATTCTGAAGATTGTGAGCCGCTAGGTAAAGACGGTGAAGGCATTGAGATCCCGCCACTAGTAGGAGGAGATGATGAGCCAGAAGATGATGGTGTCGATGGTGACGGCATTGAGGTCCCGCCACTAGTAGGAGGAGATGATGAGCCAGAAGATGATGGTGTCGATGGTGACGGCATTCCACCTGAAGAACTGGGGGATGACGGATTAGACGGTCCACCACTCATTTGCTGGACTGCGCATCCATTGAGTGTGACCAAAACTAGTATTAATACAAAATTTTTCATTGCTGACATCTCTTCTTCTTATCGCCAGCTTAGCAGAACTAAACTGATTATATCATCAAAATAAGTAGTTAAAAAACCTAAAAAAAATAATAACTTCTAGATAGATATATTCTTATTTTGATAGGATTTGGTTTCAATAAATTTTTTTTGGAGAAGTTAATGAGCATGCAACAAGTGTCTGAAGAATTAAAATCTAAGATCGGTACATTGGTACATCAAAGTGATTGGATAGAAATTACCCAAGAAATGATTAATGCATTTGCTGATGCGACTGATGATCATCAATGGATACATATTGATCAAGCAAGAGCAAAAGTAGAATCCCCTTTCAAGGCAACAATTGCTCACGGTTACTTTACCTTGTCTTTATATCCTAAATTAAGAGGATTGGTTAACCCAGAAGAGCCGCCCTACCCTGGAACCAAAAACATCATTAATTATGGGATCAATAAACTTCGTTTTCCAGGCCCAGTTATCTCTGGAAGCAAGATCAGATCAAATTGTACTCTGCTCTCAGTAGAAGAAGTCAAAGGTAGCATTGAGCTTGTTGAAGAATACTCAGTAGAAGTTGAAAATCAATCTCGCCCTGCTTGTGTGGCACAGAATATTATGCGTCTATATTTCTAAATTATGGCTAATATTCTGGTTAATAAAAACGCCTCATTGCTTGAAATCATTTTAAACCGACCTGATGACGGAAATGCTCTTAGTTTAGAGTTAATTGAAGAATTAAATGAAATTCTTGGTAACTATCAGGATGATCTTGAGATCAAATTGGTCACACTTACAGGTCAAGGGGATAAATTCTTCATAGCGGGTGGTGACATCAAAGAATTGAATGCCGTTCGGTCTGATTCGGACATAGATGAAATGATTAAATTAGGCCGGAAAACCTTAGATATGATTCGTTATTATCCGGTCCCAGTGATTGCTCTAATCAATGGGTATACATTGGGTGGAGGCGCAGAACTGGCTATGGCTTGTGATTATAGGCTGGCTGTAGAAAAAGCATCAATTGGCTTTGTGCATTCAACATTAAATATCACCACAGCATGGGGTGGTATTATCGATTTAATTTATTTACTCGGTCACACCAAAGCTCTATTTACTTTAATTGAAGGCAAAATAATCAAGGCAAAAGAAGCCCAAGAACTTGGTCTTATTGATAGTGTGTTTGATGATGTTGACTCAGCATACCTATCAATTGAGAGTATTAAAGAAACCTTTGAGAAATGTAATACGGGTATCATTAGAAGCAACAAAACTATCATTAATAAGAGTAAACGATTATTTCACCAAAACTTGGAAACAACCGAGTCAGTTGAATTTAAAAAAACATGGGGTAGTAAAGAGCATTGGGATGCTCTGGAAACCTTACTCTCGGAGCTCCCTTCTTAAAACCTTGCCGACATTGGTTTTTGGTAATTCATCAATAAATTCTATTTGTTTTGGTATTTTATAACCTGTTAGATTCTCTTTGCAGTAAGCAATAATTTCTTTTTCACTTAAACTTGCATTACTTTTCACCACAAATAACTTGACTGCCTCACCGGTCTTTTTATCATCTATGCCAATACAAGCTGCTTCAATGATATCAGGATGAAGGCTCACGACATCTTCAATTTCATTGGGGTATACGTTAAACCCAGACACAAGAATCATGTCTTTCTTTCGATCAACAATTGCTAGGAATCCATCTTTATTCAACGTGCCAATGTCACCAGTTTTGAGAAAACCATCCTCTCCAATAGTCTCAGCAGTTGCCGCTTCATTCTGCCAATACCCCTTCATCACTTGAGGGCCCCTGACACATATCTCACCTGGCTCCCCGCGTTTGACTGCTTTTCCATCATCATCCCGGATAGAAATTTCTGTGTTTGGAATCGGTAAGCCAACGAAGCCATTGAACTCGGTCAAGTAAGGTGGGGATATTGAAACACTGGGAGAAGTTTCAGATAATCCGTAACCTTCAAGAAGAACCTTTCCAGTCAGTTGTTGCCATCTATCAGCTGTGGATTTTCGACAAGCAGAACCTCCGGTTCCAGATAATTTCATAGTACTAAAATCGACACTGTTAATGTCTGGATGATTAAGCAAGCTTTCATACAAAGTGTTGACCCCATTAAAGAAAGTAAAAGGCCATTTTTTCAACTCGTTAATAAACCCTTTAGTGTCTCTCGGGTTGGTGATTAGTACATTCAGCCCTCCTTTACTATATCCAGCTAAAACAAGGACAACTAAAGAATAAATGTGATACATCGGTAATGCATTGATATGGATATCTTGACTCTCCTCAATAACGTCTGCAAGCATACTATTGAGTTGGTCTAGGTTAGCAACAACATTCCCATGGGAAAGCATGACGCCTTTGGATAACCCAGTTGTTGCTCCGGTGTATTGTAAAAAAGCTAAATCATCAATTGAAATTGCTGTTTCATTAAAATCAGCAGCGGGTCTTTGGAGCATAGAACTAAAACGTATGGTATTAGAGATTCTGTACCGTGGTACTAATCTTTTTATATATTTCATGACAAAATTCATAAATCTGCCTTTGATGGCTCCTTGATAGTCACCAATCTTCGTAATAATTACATGCTCAATAGCAACATTCTCTAAAACGGGTTGAAGAACATGAGCAGAATTTTCAAAAATAATAATGGCTTTAGAGCTCGAATCTTTTAACTGATGCTCTAGCTCTCTTGGTGTATAGAGAGGATTAACATTAACAACAATCAATCCAGCTCTTAAAGCGCCAAAAATTGCTACAGGGTATTGAAGAAGATTAGGCATCATCATCGCGATCCTGTCCCCTTTTCTCAAGCCAAGAACATTTTGTAGATAAGCAGCAAAACTTTTGGAATCTTTAGCAACTTGTGAAAATTTCATTGAAACACCAAAATTAACAAATGCTTCGTTTGCAGAATAATCAGTCTCTGCTTGATCTAGAAGTTTAACCAACGTGCCCCTAGGGTCAAACACTAGCTCCTCTGAAGCACATTCAGGATAATTTTTTAACCAAGGTTTCGTTCTACTCATAATCTTTAATGAAATTTTATTATCATTAATCTAACTCAGAGCGATCATTTTTTCACGTTATTAGTTGCAACAAGATCATCAAAAGTTCATTATTTGCTCCTTAGTGGTTAAATGAAATGGATAAATCTAGATTTCCGAATTTTTATCAAATGCCTATCAAAGAGCGAATCGAAGCGGTCTTTGAAAGGGGGCTAATTACTGAAGACGATTTTCAAGCATTAAAAAATCAGCAGCAACGCCTAGATATAGAAACTGCAGACAAGATGATAGAAAATGTCATTGGCGTTTTAGGAATGCCGATTGGCCTAGGCTTAAATTTTTCTATTAATAAAAAAGACTATGTTATCCCCCTGGCTGTTGAGGAACCTTCAATCGTAGCTGCATTAAGTTCTGCAGCAAAAATAGCAAGAACAGGTGGTGGCTTTCAAGCAACAAGCACAGACCCTATTCTTACTGGACAAATTCAAGTTATTAATATCCAAAACATAGAGCAAGCTAGAAACAACTTGTTATCTCGACAAGACGAGATACTTAATCTTGCTAATAGTTTACACCCAAGAATGGTTGCAAGAGGTGGTGGGGCAATTGGCTTTGATATAAAAACCTACCCCATGAAGTCGTTTGATGGTGAGATGCTCATTATTGATTTACACGTCAATACCATGGATGCCATGGGTGCAAATCTGGTGAATAGCATGTGTGAAAGTGTGGCTTCATTAATTGAAACCATTACTGAAGGTGAAGTGTTTCTCAGAATTTTGTCAAATTTAACAGATCAGTCACTTGCTTCTGCATCAGTAAAAATTCCACTTCAATCCTTAGCGATTGAAGGTTATGAAGGTGAGCGAGTAAGGGATGGCATTATTATTGCATCTGATTTTGCACACGCAGATCCTTACAGGGCATCCACACATAATAAAGGCATAATGAATGGAATTGATGCACTAGCAGTAGCCACTGGTAATGATTGGAGAGCAATCGAAGCTGGAGCGCATGCATATGCAGCCCGATTAGGCCGATACTCAGCTCTATCGAAGTGGTCAATTGGTGATGATGGAGACTTAGTTGGACACATTGAATTACCCATAAAAGTAGGCATTGTTGGAGCCCAAATTGAGTCCAATCCTGCGGTCGGTTTGAATTTGAGGATTCTCAATGTTGCATCAGCCACTGAATTATCCAGTGTAATGGCGGCTGTGGGTTTAGCACAAAATTTATCTGCCCTGAAAGCACTGGCCACCGATGGTATTCAAAAAGGCCATATGACATTGCATGCAAGATCAGTTGTAAAAGCAGCCAATACCCCTCATGACCTTTTCGATCAAGTGCTGGAAAAAGTTATCATAAGTGGAGAAATTAAAGTATGGAAGGCCAGAGAAATATTAGAAAAATTAACACATATATCCCCTAAAGTTTCTGCAAAAAAATTAGTTAAACAATCCGTGTCTGATTCGATAGAGGGCATTGGATACGGAAAAGTGATTCTTCTAGGTGAACACTCGGTAGTGTATAACCGTCACGCGATTGCCGTTCCAGCACCATTGAATATAAGAGTCAAAATTGAAGACATAAAAGATCAAATCCTCTTACTTATTCCCTCTTGGGGCGTAGAACATCAATTGGATAAAGACCCCAATAAAAGACAATCATTTGAAAAACCAGCGGGTCTTATTTTAGATAAACTTGGTTTAACTGATCGAGGAATGAAAATAGAAGTCTTTTCAGATATCCCAAGAGGTATGGGTCTTGGAGGGTCAGCTGCCATAGCCGTTTCAATTATTAAAGCATTAAACAAACATTTTGATTTAAAGCTCAAGAATGAAGAGATCAATCGCATGGCTTTTGAGTCAGAAAAAATTGCCCATGGAAATCCCAGCGGTATTGATAACACCATGGCCACCTTTGGCTTTCCTCTCATCTATAGAACTGGGGATAAACCATTGGTTGAGTCTTTAAATATTAATGATCCATTTTCATTGGTAATAGGCTTCTCAAAACAAGAAGGCTTGACTGCAACAACGGTTAAAAAAGTCAGAGACCTATGGAAGAAAAACACCAATGTTTTTGAAAAGATTTTCGATGAGATTGATGCCTTAGTCATTCAATCCATCCAGGCTATTCAAAATAATGATTTTGAGTTGCTTGGTCAGTTAATGAATCTTAATCATGGCTTATTAAATACCCTTCAAGTCTCAACACCAGAGCTTGAACGATTGATTATGATTGCAAGAGAATCTGGTGCATTAGGAGCAAAATTAACCGGTGGTGGTGGTGGCGGAGCAATGATTGCATTATGCAAGGATATCGATAAAACGAAATCTGCTATTGAATCTGAAGGCTATGAAACCTTAGTAGTTGAAATCAGTAATCCGTGAATACAGAGCGGACATCCCAAGATAGCGAGAAAGACCTATTGATACTCGTCAATGAAGATGATAGAAAATTAGGTTATACATCAAAGTCTGAATGTCATGAAGGAGAAGGGAAGCTTCATAGGGCATTCTCTGTCTTTATTTTTAATTCTTCAGGGCAATTACTCATTCAAAAAAGAAGCTCACATAAAGAACTATGGGACCTGCATTGGTCCAATAGTTGTTGCAGTCATCCTCGAAAAAATGAGAGGACAAAAACAGCTGCGATAAGGCGATTAAAAGAAGAACTGGGTATTGTATGTAAGCTCCACCATATATATAAATTTATCTATCATGCTCAATACAAAGATGTGGGAAGCGAACACGAGTTTTGTCATGTCTTCGTGGGTCTTTTTGATGGTGAAATCCAGGCTAATCCGGAAGAAATTGATGATTGGAAGTTTATAAAAATTGATGACTTGGAGAAAGAGTTAAGCACCTCAGGAGAAAATTATACCCCTTGGATGAGAATGGAATGGAGGGAGTTAATGAGTGATGGGGAGTGGGGATATAAAGCTAAGGTCTTGTATTCTCTTGGGCTTGGATGGTTATATAAAAGTAGTTAAAACTGATCTTCACTTAAAGTCATGGTTGAGACTGACCCTGACATTAATGATCTCGAGTAGGCATCCACCAGTGGTAAAGATTGCTCGATAAAAAAAGTGGACGAAACAAGTTTTGCTTCATAGAATTCTGAATCCTCAGTATTTTTAAGATTTATTATAGCCAATGCTGCTGAACGAGTTGCTATCCACCCTCCCATAAAAGTACCCATCATCATCAAAAAACTATAACTGACTGATCCTGCTAAAAAAGGATCGTTGGGTTGTTCTTGTAAAATATAATCAAGGGATTTTTCAACCACAGCAATTGAGTGAATCATCGACTCTTTGATTAATTGAAGGCGTTGCTCATGAGCATCTAGAGCATTAATCTCTGAGGAAATATCAGCGATTAATTTTCTTAATTCTTGACCTTGATCTCCAATGACTTTTCGACCAATTAAATCATTAGCTTGAATGCCAGTGGTGCCTTCATAAATTGTGGTAATTCTGGAGTCTCTAAAATGTTGTGCGGCACCGGTTTCTTCTACATAACCCATACCTCCATGTATTTGTAATCCAATAGAAGTGATCTCTTGGCACAGTTCACTGCACCATCCTTTTGTTATCGGAGTTAACAAATCAGCTCTTTTAGAATGCCCTTGATCATCTTCAGCTAAATCAAGTTCTAGTGTATTCACATAAACAAGGACTCGCATGATTTCAATATGTGATCTCATCTTTAATAGCATTCGCCTTACATCTGGATGATGAATAATGGTTATACGCCCTTTTTGACCATGAGCTTCACCTTGAACCCTGTCTTTAGCAAAAGTTAGTGCTTGTTGATAGGCTCGTTCTGCTATAGCCACACTTTCGCAAGCCACCCCAATTCTTGCATCGTTCATCATGGTAAACATACAAGAGAGACCTTGATTCATTTCGCCAACCAAATAACCTGTTGCCTCTTCAAAATTCATAACACAGGTTGCACAACCATGAATGCCAAGCTTATGCTCTATTGAGACAGCTTCAAGTGAATTTCTTTCTCCTAAACTCAAGTCTTCATTCACCAAATACTTAGGGACCAAAAATAAAGAAATACCTTTAACCCCATCGGGTGCATCAGGCAATCGAGCAAGAACCATATGTATTATGTTTTCAGATAAATCATGCTCTCCCCAGGTGATAAATATTTTCTGACCTGTGATCTTATAATGATCTCCATCTGGAACGGCAGTGGTGTTTAACACTGAGAGATCAGAACCAGCCTGAGCTTCAGTTAAATTCATCGTTCCTGAATAACTTCCTGTAATGAGTTTCTTTAAAAACATGTTCTTTAAAAATGGATCAGCATGAGCGTCGACTGCACGAATTGCTGAATTTGTTAGTAAGACCAAATGAGCCCATGAGAAATTTGCTGCCATAACCATTTCATTGACTGGCATAGAAACCAAACTTGGCAACCCTTGCCCTCCATAACCTGGGTTACAACTTAAAGTGGGCCAACCTCCAGAAACATATGCTTCATATGCTTCTTTATAACCTCTGGGAACACCAACCTTTCCTTTCTCTAAGGAAACACCTATTCGATCCCCATCAACATTTGTTGGAGCAATCACTTTCGAGGCAATTTCTGAAGCACTGCCATAGATGGATTCTAAAAATTCCTTATCAATCTCATCAAAACCTTTAATGCCGCTCAACCGATCAAGACCAATGAACTGATCTAAAGCAAACATCATGTCCTTAACAGGGGGAACAAACTGGTCCATATCAACCTCTCTTTTTAATCCAAGGTAATTCGACCAGTTTGGCTTCTAAGTCTCCATCAGGAGAGTGAATGCAAACACTTTTTCCAACTTCAGCAAATTCTTTTTCCAAGATGATATAACAGATATTTTTTTTCAGTCTTGGAGAATAAACAGCCGACATCATTGCACCTACTCTATTTCCATCAATAGATACTTGGAGATTCTCTTCATTAAAGAATTCCATTTTTTCTCCAGAAATCTCTGCGCCCATGATTTTTCGTTTCACACCAGTTTCAGAGATCTTCTTCAATGCCTGTTTGCCAATGAAATCATCTTCTTGCTCAAGATCTATCATCCAAGATAAGCCAACTTCATATGGATTATTTTCTCGATGCATATCTGAGCCAAAACTTAAAATACCGGCCTCCAATCTAAATATCTGATTAGGGGTTCCTTGACTGATAGTGAATTCTTCGCCGGCCTCCCATAGGAGCTCCCAAAGCTGATTACCTTTGGAGCCATCTTCTAGAAAAATCTCATAACACCTTTCACGACTGTAGCCCATTCTTGCAATAACCATTGGTATACCATGATGATCAGTTTTCTTGAATCTATAGAACTCTAAATCCTCCATCCATTTACCAAAGACCTTACTCATTAATTCAGTTGATTTAGGGCCTTGAATTTGAAGAGGAGATACATCGGGTTCAAAGACATCAACATTATAGTTCTGGCCACTTGCTATTCCTTGCACCCATAACAGTGCATCACTGTCAGAAAGTGAAAACCAGTAATGATCTTCAGCAAGCTTAAGCATTACTGGGTCATTAATAAAACCACCGTCAAAATCAAGTAATGGTGCATACATTGCTTGGCCAACTTCACATTTTTTGATATTCCTAGGTGTAATATATTGAGCTAACCTTGATGCGTCAGGCCCTTTAATTTCAACTTGTCTCTCAACGCCAACATCCCAAAGCTGAACCCCTTTAAGCAAATTTTCATAATCTTTTTCTGGTCCTTCAACAACAATAGGAAGATACATGTGATTGTAAATTGTAAAAGCAGTAGCTCCATATTTCATAGTAGAATCGAAATATGGTGACTTCCTAACCCTAGGACTTATGACTATTTTTGATGTCTTGTACATAATAAAAGGAAGGTAATAATACTTAATAATCCATAAGAATGGAAAAAAAATGAAGCAGGTAATTAAGTTTTTTTAGCTTATAAATAGATTATGAATATTGAAATATTTTATCTAGACTAGACACTACTTTTAATTCATTGAGTACTATCATTCTTAAGAACAAAGATAATATAGATTGGACTAACTTTATATTGACGGTCTTAGTGACCCTCTCAATATTAATACCCATGTTTGTTGCTCCCATGGCCACTAATCAATTACTCAATCAGGCCTATGACATTATTGCAAGCAATTTGGGTGTCGTCTATTTAGGGATGGGGTTGTTGACACTCCTGTTTCTCTTAATTCTAGCAATGAGCAGTTATGGAAACATTATATTAGGTAAACAAGATGAAAAACCTGAATACGGAATCTTTGGTTGGTCTTCGATGTTATTTTGCTGTGGCATAGGTGCGTCTTTAGTTTTATATGGAACCACTGAATGGGTGGACTACTATCTAAAGCCTCCCTTTGGTGTTGACCCAAAATCCAGTGAAGCAATCGCTTGGGCATCAACCTATGGAATGTTTCATTGGGGCATTATTGGTTGGTCCATATACTGCCTTCCAGCCGTCGCCATTGGTTATAGTTATCACACAAGAAACTCTGGCAGTTTAAAAACTAGCACGGGTTGTGAAGCAATCTTAGGGCAGCGCGGAGGTGGCAATCTAGCTAGATTAATAGATCTGATTTATATGATTGCACTTGTCGGAGTCTTAGGAGCGGGACTGGGGCTTACATCACCAGTGGTCAGTGCAACTATCACTGAATTCTTTTCAATCGAGCAAAATCTAATAATTACTGTTTCATGTCTTTTAATTTGTATAGTTATATATTCAATCAGCCTTTATTTTGGTTTGGAAGAAGGCATTCAAAGACTAAGTAAATTCTGTGCCTACATGGCCTTCTTTGTTTTGATCTATATATTAATCTTTGGACCTACTCTCTTTTTAATAAAAACCTCTTATGAGAGTTTAACGTTTATGGCCAAAAATTTTATTAACATGAGTCTAGGTCCTCCGCCAATAGGCAAGTCTGAATTCTCAAAAGCATGGACAATATTTATGTGGGCATGGTTCTTTGGGCTTGGGCCCTTTGTTGGTATCTTTATCGCAAGAATCTCCAGAGGCAGAAGCATACGTACAATGATACTTGGGACTCTGGGGTATGGAACCATGGGGTGTTCACTATTTTTTATGATCATGGGCAATAATGCAATTTATCTTGAAACCAATGGGATCATGCCTATCATCGAGATTTGGAGCAATGAAAGTCCAGCTGTTATGGTCTCTCAAAGTATTTCTGGAATGGTCTTGGGAAAATGGATACTTCCTTTTGTGGGTATTTTTTGTCTTGTCTTTATGGCCACAACGTTTGATTCAGGAGCCTATACACTGGCCTCATCGGCCACAAAAAAGATGAGAGCTGGAGAGAACCCAGAAATCTGGAATAGAATATTTTGGGCATTCTTCATTGCCTTGCTGCCATTGGCACTGCTTATTGGTGCTGCTGACTCTCCTGAATTACAAGGAATTGATAAATTGAGACCTTTTCAAACAATTGTACTTTTAATATCACCCCCACTGCTTATTGTGTATATAATCATGGCGGTTGGATTAATGAAAAGTATATTTGAAGACACAAAAAAAGAGAATTTATGATGGCTAGTATAAAAACCCTAGAACAAACTTTAAAAGCTAATGAGTTTGCTATTACTGCAGAAATCCCGGCACCTATTAGTGCCTCAGCTAGTGAAATGGAAGAAAAAATAGATTTATTAACAGGTCATGTTCATGCAATCAATGTCACTGATAACCCTGGTGCAACAGCACATATGTCAAGCCTTGCTGGATGCTCTATTGTTAGAAATAAAGGGATTGACCCTATTTTTCAGGTGACTTGCAGAGATCGAAACAGGTTAGCTATACAGAGTGATCTAATGGGTGCGTCAGCTCTTGGCATCAACAATGTTTTAACTTTAGCAGGTGATCCTGTAAAAAATGGGGACCAACCAGATGCAAAGGCTGTTTTTGATGTCAACTCGAAGAAGATTTTATCCATAATGCAGTCAATGAATGATCTTGGCGAAACCATGTCAGGAAGAGAACTACAAACCAAATCTAACTTTTTTCCAGGTGGTGCTGCCATCATCCATGAGCCAGAAAATAATTGGGATCCAGTAGCTCTCAAAGACAAAGTGACCCAAGGGGCTAAATTTATACAAACTCAGTTTTGTTATGACGTTGATTTACTCAGAGACTATATGAAACATATTGTTGATGCTGGCTTATCAGAAAAACTGTTCTTTATTGTGGGCATCGGACCTCTAAGAAGTGATAAATCAGCAAAATGGATGAGAGATAAGCTATTTGGGACTGTAATACCAGATAACATTGTGCAAAGGATGGAGCGATCTGAAAATCAGATTGAGGAAGGTACTGCTATTTGTGCTGAACTGATTAATCAATTTGAAGAAATTGATGGTGTGCATGGTGCCCATCTTATGGCTCCGAGAAATCTTTCTGCAATTGCACCAACTGTAAAAAAGGCAGGGATAAAAATATAAGTAAAATTTAAGATTTACTATCTAAGAAATCTTTTAATCTATAAAACAGCATTCCTAATGACATTGCCGGACCAGAAAACCACTTGCCGCCAGGTAATTGAATATGTCTTACACGAGATAATGTATCGATCATATCCCATTCATTACTTATCGAAGAAGCAATAATTTTAGCCGCCATATGTGTAGGCGCCACTCCATGCCCAGAGTAGCCTTGAGAGTATAATATGTTCTCAGTTAGCTTTCCTAATTGGGGAATCCGATGAATGGTAACGGCAACATTTCCACCCCATGCATAATCAATTCTTAAATCATGAAGATCAGGAAATACATTCAACATCCGTTTGCTCAAGTTTTGCTCAATATTTGTAGGTTCAGCACCAGAATAATTCCATCGGCCCCCAAAAAGGAGTCTTTGATCGGCAGAAAGTCGATAGTAGTCTAGGATGGTATTTAAGTCACAAACCGCCATATCATGAGAGATCAGTTGTTTTGCCCTCTCATCGCCTAATGGTTCTGTGGCAATAATGCAGCTATTTGCTGGCATAATCATTCGTCTAAGTTTTGGGTTTAATGTTCCAATATAAGCATTACCAGCTAAAACTAGATATTTAGCTTTAATGGACCCATGTGCAGTTTCTATCAAAACCTCAGTCCCAGGATTAACCTTTAATGCTTCGGTTTGCTCATAAATCGATACGCCAAGATCAGCTGCTGCCTTTGCTTCGCCCAAACATAGATTTAAAGGATGGAGGTGACCACTGCCTGAATCAATCATCCCTCCAATATAGTTTGACGAACCGACATAATTTTTTATTTGACCCTTATCTACAAGAGTTAAATTATGTTGATAGCCTCTGCGATCCCAATCCTCTTTTCTTTTGACCAACTCATCCATTTGAGAATTATTTAATGCTACTTCTATGAACCCTTCTTTCAAATCACATTCTATTCCAAATTCTTCTATGGTCTGTCTAACCAGATCAGTGCAATCCGCACCGAGTTTCCAAACAGATTGAGCAACGTCTTCACCCCACCGTTCAAATTTATCACTAAAAGTAAAACCAGAAATTAATTGCCCTCCATTTCGTCCGCTCGCCCCCCAACCTATTCTTGCAGAATCAATTAAAACGACCTTATACCCTTTTTTCGCAAGATTTAGTGCTGTATTAACTCCTGTAAATCCAGCACCTACAATACAAACTTCAGAGGAAATATCTTCTTTTAGTGCTGGGTAATTTATGGCTTCATTTATAGTGGCTGCATAATAAGAAGAAACGTGATCTATTTTTTTATTTTGCATTTTTTTAAATGATAATTTTTTTTTGCTTTAACAAACAGTGTAATATTGAATTATTGATCAATTAAGGATTGTACATAATGGCTAGACGAAGAACCAGAAGAAGTAAACAGACCCCCGTAGACAATGAAATAATTAAACCTGTTGTTGAGAAAGGGATGATTGGTGGAAGATTTAAGCCATTATCTGACCATGATGTTGAACAGATACATCAAACAACTTTGGATGTGTTAGAAAACATTGGAATGTCAAATCCATTGCCCCAATTAAAGGAAGTGGCTCTCGAGACCGGCTGTACGTTTACAGATGAAGGTCGCCTTCTCTTTCCAAGATCATTAGTAGAAGACGTGATTGCAAGAGCAGGCAGGAATTTTGTAATGTACGGGAGAGATCCTAAAGATGACATAGACATGTCTGATCAAAAAGTCCATCTCTATGGTGGAGGAGAAGCAGTCACCATGCTTGATTTAGGTGCAAAGACATATCGGTCATCAACAATCAATGATGTCTATGATATTGCTAGACTGGTTGATTATCTTGAACATGTTCATAGTTATTCCAGAGTAGTTGTCGCAACTGAGTTCAGTGACTTATTAAAAACTGATATCAACACAGCATATGCGAGTGTTGTGGGGACAACGAAACACACTGCTTTGACTTTTGCTAGTGGAGAACATGTTAAACCTACAATTGAAATGCTGGATATGATTGCAGGGGGTGACGGTAAGTTTTTAAAACGACCCTTCTGCCATGGCGGAGGATGTACGGTAGTTTCTCCTCTACGATACGGAACAGATAATTGTGAGGTAGCTGTGGCATCAATAGACTTCAATGCACCAGTATGGGTCGTGATTGCACCTCAATCTGGAGCAACTGCCCCTGCAGCATTAGCTGGTTCTCTAGTGCAAGTTTTAGCAGAAACATTAGCGAGCCTATTGTTGATTGATCTCATAAAACCAGGTCATCCTGTAATTTTTGGTCCTTGGCCGTTTGTTACAGATCTCAGAACAGGATCCTTTTCAGGAGGCAGTGGCGAAGAAGCTTTAATGAGTGCAGCATCTGCCCAGATTACCAATCATTATGGTCTAGCTAGCTCTGTTGGTGCCGGCATGACAGATTCAAAAAGTCCTGACGCACAAGCAGGCTATGAAAAAGGCATAACTGTTGTAATGGCTGCATTGGCTGGCTGTAACAATGTTTCAGAATCTTCTGGGATGATGGCAAGCCTTATGGGTTATTCATATGAGTCTCTGGTTATCGATAATGAAATGTTAGGAATGGTTATGAGAACAGTTAGAGGCATTGAGGTCAATGAAGAAACACTGTCCTATAGAGCAATAAAAGATACGGTAGAGGGAGAAGGTCATTTTCTAAGAGACCCACAAACACTTTCATTAATGAAAACTGAATACCTGTATCCAACTCTTGCTGATCGGAGCACCCAAGAAGAATGGGAAGCTGAAGGCTCACCAGATATGCGTCAAAGAGCTGAAAAAAGAGCTAGAGAGATCTTGAACTCACACTATCCTGTTTACATTGATGATGCCACTGATAAAAAAGTAAGGGATACATTTCCTATCGAAATTTCTAGAGATGTTATTAAGCCTACAAAAGACCGATTCTAGGTTCCATGTCTGCTCGTAAGCGAAGAAGTGGTGGAAGCAAAGCTAGAAGAGCGATTCGCCAAAATAAAGTAAAAGAAGCAGTCGTTCATCCAGGTGTTGAGACGGGCCAATATAAACCACTGAGCGAGCATGATATTAATCAAATACATCATACGGCTCTGGATGTTCTGGAAAATATTGGCATTAGTGACCCTATACCTGAGATTCTTAATCACACACTTGATAAGGGATGCATTTTGGGCGATGACAATCGTTTAAAATTTCCTAGGTCTCTAGTTGAAGATCTTTTAGATATTGCTCCCAAAGAACACCTTATGTATGCCATAAACCCCAAATATGATTACATGGTGTCTGGAAATAAAACCTACTTATCTACATCGGGTGAGCCAATTTCTATATTTGAATATGAATCACAATCATTTCGTCCGACGACATTGGTTGACATTTATGATGCTGCAAGACTTTGCGATCAATTGGAACATATTCATCAATACGGACAACCCTTTGCGATAACGGAGTATAGCCAAGACAAATTTACTCATGATATTAATGCTGCTTATGCTGCTATAGCAGGGACAGAGAAAGGCATAGGGCTTGCCGTTGATAATGTTGAACATATTGAACCTTTGATTAATCTTTTCGATACTTTTCTTGGGGGAGAAGGAAAGTATATGAAACGACCCTTTGCTGAAATTGGAGGATGTCCAATAGTTTCTCCTTTAAGATTTGGCAAAGATAATGCTGAAGTCATGGTTAAAATGGCTGAAATGGGGCTTTATATTGGTGTATGTACAGCGCCCCAAGCAGGCACCACGGCACCTGCTTCTTTGGCAGGGAGTCTGGTTCAGTCATTTGCTGAAACTCTTGCTTGTCTTTGTGTGGTAAACCTCATTAAACCAGGCTCATATTGTGATTTTGAAATGTGGCCATTCATATCTGATCTAAGAACAGGCGCGTTTACTGGTGGCAGTGGTGAGCAAGCCCTCATCATGGCAGCGACAGCTCAGATGTGTAATTATTACGGACTAGTTTCTAGTGTCGCTTGTGGGATGACAGATTCAAAAACAATGGATGCACAAGCAGGCTATGAAAAAGCAATAACGACTACAGCAGCTATGCTTGCTGGAGGGAACGTTGTTTCATCATATGCCGGGGCAGTTGGAAGCATAATGGGATGGTCCTTTGAGGGAGCCATTATTGATAATGATATGTCTGGAAATATACTAAGGCTAGCGAAAGGTATTGAGGTTAATGATGAAACTTTATCTTATGATGTCATCAATGACGTTGTTTATGGAGATGGGCACTATTTAAAACACCCTCAAACAATTAACCTTATGGAGTCTGAATTTTTATACCCTGATTTAGCAGACAGACAAACTACACAAGAATGGGAAGCATCCGGAAAGCAGACAATTTACGATGTTGCACATCTAAGGTTAAAAGAAATGATGAAGGATTATTATCCAGATTATATCGACAAAAAAATTGATGAGAAAATAAGATCTGAATTTCCTATTTGTTTAGATAAAAAGAGAATGAAGCCTAATGTTATCTGGCAATAATAATCAAATAATAATACTATGTTATTTAGCACTGAGTTGAACCAGATTGCAGGTGCCTAAATATTGCTAAAGCGGTACAGATAGATACTTAAATAAACCTGTATAGCGATAGCTGACAGGTTTTTTTTATGGGTATATATAGGAAGATTAGGTAAGGAAATGACAAGAATAGAAGAAGAAATAAAGAAAAAGGGTTATCTCTTGGCAGATGGTGCTACCGGAACAAACTTATTTGACATGGGATTAGAGTCGGGTTATTCCCCAGAATTCTGGAATATAGAATTCCCTGAGCGAGTAAGCACTAACCATGAAAATTTTATACGTGCTGGATCAGATATTATCTTAACCAACTCGTT
>CAYQEV010000001.1:48363-79373 GCA_964416745.1 uncultured Woeseia sp. | reverse complement strand
ATCATTACAAAATTTTATAGAAAAGTGTAATGAATATTATAAGTATATATATAACCATTACTTTTAAGGTCTTGCACCTTAGTTTTTAGACAAAATATTTGTTACAAAACAACTCATTGTGTAATCAATTAAAAAACCATATTATTCACATAATTTATAAGATCATTAATGCATATAATTTATAATATTAAATTATATTTATCTCATGAGTGCACAGAGAATGTTAAAAATCCAAAGCGGTAAAAAATACAAACAAAGAAATGGAATAGTGGCCATCAAAGACGGTATTAAAATCCAAAAGATTGATACCAATCGAGCTGCGCCAATAAAACCCAACTGGTTTAAAGTGCCCCTTCCTAGTGGAGCCAATTTTCGTGCTCTCAAATCCATAGTTTCTGAGTATCAATTGAATACAGTTTGCGAAGAATCAAAATGCCCTAATATTGGAGAGTGTTGGGATAATAGAACTGCTACTTTGATGGTGTTGGGTAGCGTATGCACCAGAGCATGCCGATTTTGTGCTATTGATACTGGTAATCCAAACGGCTGGTTGGATTCTTATGAGCCTGTACATATTGCTAAAACTGTTGCCTTCATGAACCTAGATTATGTCGTTATTACCTCAGTAGATAGAGATGATCTTGAAGACGGGGGAGCAACCCATATAGCGTCATGTGTTCTAGAGACTAAGACACTTTGCCCAACGGTTAGGGTTGAGGTCCTAGCACCAGATTTTGGCGGTAATTTAAAGCATTTAGATATTCTGCTTAACTCAAGCCTAGACGTGTTTGCACAAAATCTTGAAACAGTTAAAAGACTTACGCACAGGGTCAGGGACCCTAGAGCCGGCTATGAGCAGACTCTTAAAGTGCTTGAACATGCGGCTCAACAAGGTGTAATCACTAAATCTGGCCTAATGCTTGGCTTGGGAGAAACCTACGAAGAAATGAAACAGACAATGACTGATCTATTTAACTGTGGTGTCGAAATACTCACATTGGGTCAATATCTAAGACCCACAGTGAACCATTTGCCTGTTGAGCAATACATTAGTCCAGAGATTTTTAGTGAGTATGAATTCTTGGGGCATCAAATAGGTTTAAAAGAAGTGGTCGCAGGCCCCTTAGTTAGATCAAGTTATCGTGCAGACCAGTCTTATAAAAGATTAAATAAAATAATCAATGATTAGAATGAGAAAAAATACATTAACCATATTTAACTTGAGCATGGTCTTATTGCTGTCTTCAATGAATCTTCATGCAGCTCTTCTTGTTAGTGAGAGAGAGATTGTCGTTCAATCTGAACAGCAATGGGAGCAAATGAAACAGTCTATCCCCATATCAAGGGACCTTAAAAAAAGAACTTTGGTTCGTTGCGTTGCAAGAAATATTATCAAGCAAATTGAAGAGCCCTATAGCAGCTTTGATTGGGAGATTGAGGTCTTTCAAGACCCTACTGCTAATGCCGTGGTGCTTCCCGCGGGTAAGATTGGAGTTAATACAGGTCTTTTTGACGTTGCGAGTAATCCTAATGAGTTGGCTGCTGTTATTGGTCATGAAATAGCTCATGTCACGAATAAACACAGTTATGAGCGAGCAAAACGAGCAAAGCGTACACAAGTAGGCGCGCTTATAGGCTCTGCTGTGGTGACAAGCAAAATAGCCAGTAAACCCATCTACACTCAATCTGACCTTTATGAAGCAAACAATACAATTAGCGCGATCAATACTATGTCTCAAGTTTTAGCAACTTATGGATTGAATTTACCTTATGCAAGAGAGCAGGAATCAGATGCTGATAAATCTGGAATTATTTTGATGGCTAAAGCAGGCTTTAACCCCATAGCAACGATGAGCTTATGGAAAAAAATGAAGAAAAAAGATGCAGAAAAAAGGATGCCTGAATTTGCGAGCACCCACCCTTCATCTGATACCAGAATTAGCGGTCTTGCAAGCCAGCTTTCTGATGCACTAGAGGCGTATAATAAAGTTGAGAAAAAGCCGAATTGCAATTATTAGTTATGATCCCTTTAGCTGACGATAATCCCACTCATTCTAAACCAATCATTACGATTGGATTGATCGTAATTTGTTGCCTTGTTTTTTTATGGCAATTGGGTTTAGGCCAATCAAACAGAGCTGCAATTCTTGCATTAGGGGTAATCCCTGCCAGTCTGTTGCAAGGTGCTCTATTGCCTGAAGCCCTCAGGTGGGTTAGCCCAGAATTAACTTTAGTCACTTCCATGTTTTTACATGGGGGATTTATGCATCTGATTGGGAATATGCTTTATTTATGGATTTTTGGAGACAATATTGAAGACATATTGGGCAAACCTGTGTTTATCATTTTTTATTGTGTGTGTGGAGTTGTTGCAGCATTATCTCAGGCTTTGCCTGACCCCTCATCAACAATACCAATGATTGGTGCAAGTGGTGCTATATCAGGTGTCTTAGGTGCTTATATTGTTTTTTTTCCAAAAAGATCTGTTCGGGTCGCGATTCCCTTTGGTTTTTTTATCCAAGTTTTAAAGCTGCCTGCATTTGTGGTGTTAATATTCTGGTTTGTCCTGCAATTGATCAATGGCGCTGCAGGAGGATCTGGAGGTGGAATCGCTTTTGGAGCTCATATTGGAGGTTTTGTTGCAGGTGTTATATTGGCACCAGCACTGGCAGTTATGAGTCGTAAAAAAATTAGATAATCTATCATTAAAAAGGAGAACATGATGCCCAGACAATTTTTTGTTAAAACACTGTCTTTATTAATTCTTTGTACGCTACCAACTGTGCTTTATTCGCATTCATTGGATGAAGTGATAGCTGGTAATCACCGCTCAGAAGACAATAAATCAAGAGATGTTTACCGACACCCTAAAGAAACATTAGAATTTTTTGGGATTGAGGAAGAGATGACTGTAGTTGAGGTTTGGCCATCCGCTGGATGGTACACAGAAATTATAGCCCCTTATCTTAATGATTCAGGCCAGTATATTTCAGCCTCTTTTGATGTAAATACTGACCGAGATTATTTTAAAAGAATGGCCCAACTTTTTTTAAACAAACTTAATGCTTACCCAGAATTATATGGCAACGTAGAACATGGAATATTTGAGTTACCCGACCGAACTGAAATAACCAAACCCGGAACAGCTGATATGGTTCTGACTTTTCGGAATATCCATAACTGGATGGCAAGAGGCCAGGAAAAAATTGCTTTACAAGCATTCTTTGAGGTGCTGAAACCTGGTGGTAAATTAGGAGTTGTTGAGCACAGAGGAGATCCAGCAATTGCCCAAGATCCTAAGGCTACTTCTGGTTATGTTAATGAAGAGTTTATGATTGAGCTTGCTGAATCAGTTGGTTTTATCTTGGAGGCTTCATCAGAAATTAATGCCAATCCTAAGGATTCTAAGAGTCATAGAGAAGGGGTTTGGACATTACCACCAACTTACGATGGTCTGAATGATGATGAGAAGATTGTGTTTGAAAATATTGGTGAAAGTGACCGTTTTACTTTGAGATTTAGAAAGCCTTTTTAAGTTATGAAAGCATTACCAGCAATAGTGTTTTCTATTGTCTTATTCTTCGTCAGTAATGTTTTTGCTGAGAAAGAAGCCACAGTGATTGTTATTTCTATGGATGGAATGCGACACGATATATCAAAGAGTGGTGACTTAGATGCATTTGAGCGTATTGCAACAACGGGCTTGAAAGCAGAGCATCTGATTCCTGTTTATCAATCCACTACATATCCTGGCCATGTTTCATTAGCAACAGGGGTTTACCCCGATCAACATGGCATTCTCCATAATTCATTTTATGATAGTAAGGAAGGCTATTTTAACTACCCAGACCAAGGCGATTTAATTGATGTTCCACCAATTTGGGTTTTAGCAGAACAGGCAGGGATTCCAGCTGCAGTGTTTTTCTGGGTGGGTTCAGAGACCGACTGGAATGATGTTGGTGCTTCTTTTAGAAAAGCTCCATTTGATGCAAGTATTTCAGAAGAAACAAAGATTAAGCAAATCACTGAATGGCTTGATTTGGATGAAAAGGTAAGACCAAGGTTGATTATGAGTTATTGGGACGGCACAGACACAATTGCTCATCAAGAGGGGCCAACAGGCCCATTGATAAAAAAACAAATTTTACGTCAAAATCGCTTATTGAGAGAACTCTTAAATGAGATAGATAAAAGGGACGCATGGAACTATATCTCATTATTTGTGGTCAGTGATCACGGCATGACAGAGGTGTCAAACTACATAATGCTTAGAGATTTAATCCAGCAATCTGGAATCGAGATAACAGCTTCTTCAGGACCCGCAGTTGCACATTTGTTTATGGATCAAAACAGCAAAGCAGCAGCGCTCAATTTTTTTTCTAAACAAGCTAACATACAAGCTTATGATAAGGATGATTTACCAAAATCATTCCATTTAAATCACCCAACCAGAACTGGAGATATCGTCTTAATAACTGATCCACCCAATATGTTCACTAACAATATCAATGCTCAACCCAAGGGCATGCATGGTTATTCACCTCAACTACCTGATATGAGAGGTATTTTTTATGCTATCGGTGCAGCGATTGAGCATAAAGAATTAGGACCGGTTCACCAAATAGATTTAGCTCCTACCATTGCGGATATATTAGGGATAGAGGACACAGATCATATGCAAGGGAAAGCCATCTCCTTAAAGGATGAGAGTAAGCATTAACTCATAACCCAGCCATAGATATTATTGCTTGGTTTGCCACCTTCAGCTAAGTAGACTTCTTTTAATTGTGTCATTCGATCTGTAATAATTTGTTGTCTTCTTTCTTCAACATTTACGTCGTAGAGCTTAGCCGCATTTAGGCCCAGAATTTTCGATTTGTCTTCATCAGAGATTGGTGCATAGCCGAATTGTTCTTGCATATCTTCAGGAATTTGAAATCTTCTTAATGCTTCAATTTGCCATTGAGGGGATCCCCACCATATTGAATCTGTACCAAAGAGAATATGATCTACTCCGAATGCTTTAATGATTTGCCCTAAAAGATGAGCACATATTTTTGGATGAGTGATAACTGTGTGTCCAAAGGTTGTGCCCAATTCCATGTAGACATTGGTCATTTTTGGATTTGCTAATCGGTCGTTGCATAGATCAGTGGTATAGGGTAAATAAGCATTATCATCTAGATAGACATCTTCGAGTGGCAAATCCATATGTTGATCTTTAAAACCTGAGTGATAGACCACAAAATTTAGCTCAGGATGATCTAATGAAGCTTTTTTAATATCTCTGGGATGAGTGTAATCCGTTTCCCCTGGTCTTGGTTGTCTGAAGGGTAAACCTTTATGGGCACAGACTGTGGTTTTCCCCCAAGCTTTTATTTTTTCATAGAATGGATAAATCAGATCTTCATCATCCATCCACCATGAATACTCACCCTCTGTACTAAAGACACCAGTATAAAATTTCCAAGCATCTACGTTAAGTTCTAATGCTTGTCGTTCAGCTTCTTCTAAAAAGTTAGGTATATAGGGAGCAATCGGGCCATGACAAATCATGCGTTCTGAACCTGACATAGCATTTACAGTGTTTCTTGCATCAACCATTTCGTCAACATTAATCACATCCAGAACTTTTGATGCAATACCGCTTAAACAAGCTACTGAAACCTCGCTGTCCAAAAACACTTCTTTGACATAATTATTGAATCTTAGATCATCTTTTTGAGGCCGCTGACCTTTTAATTCTTCATTAAATGGCCAAGCCATGATTCTGAAACCTAAAGGCTCTGTTTTTCCTGTTGCAACATGGTGAGTTTGAACATCAAAAATAAACTCATTTTTTGGCCACAATTCTTCAATCATTGATTGGTCAACCATTTCTTCTGCTTGAACATTAAAATACTTCCCAAAAATTTGGTTCATAGCAACAAAAGCAATGGCCATTCCATTAGCAGTCTTTAACAAGTCTCGTCTTGAGAGCCCAACTTTTTTACCGTATTTTTCAGCGAGGGATTGGATAAGATCCTCAACTTGTTTTTGTTGTTTTGTCTGCGGTCTAGGAAGATATTCCTCATTAGAGATTACCTGAGTAGGAATAGGCGACCTTGTATCATCTTCATCATCTTTATGAAATTTTTTAATCCACATAATTACTTCTTAGGTTTTGTTTCTCCTTGGATGGCCACCCTATGCATGAGCCTATACTCTTGACCAAAATCAAATATACCTTTATGTGCTGTGCAACGATTATCCCAAAAAGCAACCGAATCATTCTCCCACTTAAACCGGCAATACAATTCAGGTTTTTTAATATGGTTAACCAAAAATTCTTTTATAGTTTTATTTTCCTCATCATTTAATTCATTAAAATGAGAGACCATTAATTCACTATAAAAAAGACATTTTTTCCCTGTTTCAGGGTGTTTACAGACCAAAGGGTGAATTGAAGGAGGAGTGGCTTGTCTTGCCATTTCATAACCTTTTGCACCATAGGTATCTAAGACACTGGTTAGATTTTTATAAAAGTTATCATGCACCGCTGTGAGACTTGAGCAGAATTTTTGCATAGGTTTGGAGAGTAAATCATAGGCTTTATATAAATTGACCCAAGCAGTATCGCCACCGGTAGCTGGAACTTTTAGAGCATGAAGCACTGCTCCCTTTAAAGGTTTTTTCATAAATGAAGCATCGATATGCCAATCAACATCAGAAACTATACCTTTATACAGCTCAGGGTATTCTTGAACATAAACATTAGGAAAGCCATCCAATGTGGGCATGTATCCTGGCCCTTGGAGTTCTCCAAAATTTTTTGTAAAGTTGACATGTTGTTCAGGAGTGAGAGGCTGATCTCGAAAGAACAAAACCTGGTGTTCTAACCAAGCTTGATGAAGTTCATTGAGTTTTGTTTTGGATAGTTTAGATGTGATATCCAGGCCTATAACTTCAGCCCCAAGTGAAGCTGTCATTTCCCTTATTTTGAATGATTTATATTTCTTTGCCATAAACAAGTATTTAAGACTAACGCTAAAGGCAATTTATGACAAACATTAGCTCAATGTTTACGATTTAGTTTTTATGGGCTTAATTAAGAAAACATTAATAATGGCGAAGAATGTTACTAATGAGACAATAGCAAAGGGGACAAAATAACTTCCAGTGCTGATCTTAAGTTCACTTAATAATTTGGTTCCAAGAGCAGCGCCCATGCCATCAACTAAGGTAATTAACCCTAAGATTCTGCCCAAGTAAGCTTTTCCAAATATTTCCAATGCAACCAATTGAATCATGCTGAAGCTTCCACCAAAACCTAGGCCAAACAGGATCGTGAATAAAGTTAACTGGGTACGATTTTGTGTGAAGTTTAGTTGTCCATTATTGATTTCGAAAAGAAGTAAAGATCCTATAAAGAGGATACAAGAGGTCATTAGAAAGACACGCTGTTTAGGTATTTTGTCGCTTAATGCCCCAAAAGCGAATTTTCCAAAAAAACTAAACCAAAACAGTATTGAAAACAAGATCACAGCTTGTTGAGCTGTATAGCCAGCTTCTTGCTCAAAGAAAATTGTGATTTGACTGTTTAAACCTTGAATTGAAAACCATAAACAAGCAGAACCAATCCCAAGGCACCATAAGGCTCGAGATTTAAGAGCATCAATAAAGCTGACCCCTGATGATGTTTCTTTTCCAATGTTAGGTTCATGATCAAGCCCATCTGGATGCAGTCCCATTGATTGGGGGTCTGGTCGAATAAATGTGTAGGCAGGAATCACCGCAAAAACCCAAAAAAGAATTGCCAATATTCCATACCCCCAACGCCAACCCCAACCAGGTGCATTGACGATAGGTGAAATCAGAAGAGGAAGCGTGGCTCCCCCTAGACTCGACCCTGCGACTAACATACCAACAACCTTGCCTCGATGTTCATTAAACCAATTAGATACTATGATCACATTCGGACCTAACCCTGAGCAAACTAGACCTATGGCCATTAAGAAATGCAATCTATAGAGTGTCTCAATGGATGTTGCAAACGGATAGAAACCGTAGATTAATCCCATGATAATAACCCCCACTTTTAACACTTTAACAGCACCATATTTATCAATTAATATTCCAGAGATTGGAGAGAAGATAGACGCAAATAAAAGGGTTCTAGCCACCGTCAGACTAATTTCTGCTTCATTGACAGCAAATTCCTCCATTAGCCTTGGGAAAAGAGTTTGGGGGACAAACAGTGTCATAGAATTGACAAAGAAATAAATCAAGCAACAACCTATGGCAACATACCACCCGTGAAAAAGATTTGTTAATTTCAATTTCATAGCTAATAATTCACTCTTAAAAATCCATTGATAAACTAGACTGTTATAATAACGCCATGAGCAAACAATCCATAGCAATAATCAATGCTAAAGTAGTCAATGAAGGGTCTATTAATCAACAAGATATTTTGATTGATAATGGCCGAATTAAGCAAATTGATAATCAAATAAAAATTGATTCAAACACTGAAGTTATTGATGCCGACGGACAATACTTGTTGCCAGGATTAATTGATGACCAAGTACATTTTCGCGAACCAGGATTAACTCATAAAGGCGGTATTCTTTCAGAATCAGCCGCCGCCGTGGCTGGTGGAGTAACCTCTTTCATGGACATGCCTAATGTTAACCCACCGACGGTTACCAGAGATCTTTTGGCACAAAAATATCTATTAGCAGAAGGCAAGGCTCATGCAAACTATGCGTTTTACTTGGGAGCTACTAACAATAATATAGAGGAGATCAGGCATTTAAAAACAGGAGAAGCTTGTGGGGTAAAGGTTTTTATGGGAGCGTCAACTGGCAATATGTTAGTGGATAATGACGATGCTTTAGAAAGAATTTTTTCTGATTCACCAGTTCTGATTGCTACTCACTGTGAAGACACTCCATTGATTAAAAAAAATTTGGAGTTGATGCGTGAACAATATGGAGATTTACCTATCCCCGTCTCAGAACATCCAAACATCAGATCAGTTGAAGCCTGCTATAAGTCATCATCAAAGGCTGTTGCACTTGCAAAAAAATTTGGCTCTAAACTTCATGTTCTACACTTGACAACTGCTAAAGAACTTTCTTTATTTGAGAACAAAGATCATAGAGAAAAAAATATCACTGCTGAGGTTTGTGTGCATCACCTGTATTTTAATGACACTGACTATGATGAATTTCAACAACTCATTGTGTGTAACCCAGCCATCAAAACACAAAGTGATCAAGTTGCTTTGATGGAATCCTTGAACAACAGTGGCCTTGATGTTATTGCAACTGACCATGCCCCCCATACTTTTGAGGAGAAGAAAAAAACATATCCTGATTGCCCATCTGGACTACCTTTAGTCCAGCATTCATTGCTGTTGCTGCTTGAGTTTTTCCATCAAGGACAGTTAACTCTAGAAACCATTGTGGCCAAAACTAGCCACAATGTTGCAGAGATTTATGGCATCAAAGATCGCGGGTTTATCAGAGAAGATTATTGGGCTGATCTTGTTTTGGTTAATTTAGATAGCAAAACCAATGTTAGTGAAGAAAGCATTCTCTACGAATGCTCTTGGAGCCCGTTTGTGAACAAGACTTTTAACTCTATGATAAATAAGACATTTGTTAATGGACAATTAGTTTATAACGAAGGTAATATTCTTAGAGAACCCTCAGGAATACGTCTTGATTTTGAATAAAAAGTATTTCTCAGAATAGGATATAAAATATCGTTTTTTTTCCAATCAGGATATGGTAATTTTCACTTCTAACCTTTTAGGTTGTGAGATAAAAAGAAACTGAAAACTTTTGTAGTTAAATTTTCGAAAACATATAGCGTTATATAATAAGCGTCAGACACCACTTTCATCATGCAACCCACCGACACTAAAGATCCCCAATATTTTCATAAAGTAGTAGATTGTCAATGGGGTTGTCCAGCACATACTGATGTGCCCGGTTATATTAGACACATTGCACAAGGTGAATACACCCAGGCTTATTTGTTAAATAGGGAATCAAATGTTTTTCCAGGTATCCTTGGGCGTGTGTGTGACCGTCCGTGTGAACCAGTTTGCAGACGAGTAAGAGTTGAAGAGGAGCCAGTCGCTATCTGCAGACTCAAAAGAGTAGCTGGTGACTTGAAAGGAGATTTTAAAGAGCACCTACCGCCCATACCTAAACAAAAAAATGGAAAGAAGATTGCTTGCATAGGAGCAGGTTGTGCTTCTCTGACTGTGGCTAATGATCTGTTACCTTTGGGTTACGATATTGATATTTTCGAATCTTTACCTGAAATGGGTGGATTAATCAGAAGCAATATTCCCAAATTTAGGTTACCCCCTGAAGTGATAGATGAAGAATTTGATGTGATAGTTGAGCAGGGGGCAAATATATATTTGAATCATCCTATTGAGAGCATGAAAAATTTACTGGAACAAGATTATGACGCCGTCTTTGTAGGCACTGGTGCTCCTAAGGGCAGAGAGCTTGATCTACCAGGGCGATATGAAACAGATCAAGTATTTGTGGGTATTGCTTGGCTAGAATCTGTGGCATTTGAACACATTGATTCTGTGGGGGAACGCGTCTTAATTATTGGCGGCGGAAACACAGCAATGGATTGTTGTCGATCGTCACTTCGACTTGGTGGAAAAAACGTTAAAGTTTTGTATAGAGGCACTCGAGATCGAATGAAATCATCAGATTGGGAACTAGAACCCGCATTAGAAGAAGAGGTTGAATTAGTATTGAATCATTCGCCTGAAGAATACATGGTAGAAAATGGCAAATTGGTTGGAATGAAATTTAGTGTTCTTGAATGGGATAAAGATGAGAACGGTAGATTGACATCAACCAAAGTAGATGAAGTGATTATAGCGTGTGACACAGTCATTTTGGCGATAGGCCAAGAAAATTCTTTCCCATGGGTTGAACGTGATATAGGTCTAGACTTTGATGAGTGGGAAGTACCCGTTGTTGATACTAATACCTATGAATCGACTGTCCCCGGAGTATTTTTTGGTGGGGATTCAGCCTTTGGCCCAAAGAATATTATAGAAGCAGTTGAACATGGGCATCAAGCTGCTATTTCAATGCATAAGTATTGTCATAATGAATCTCTCACAGACAGACTGCCTTATGGAATGAACTTAGTGACTGCAAAAATGGGTATACATGAATGGACCTATAGCAATGATTACGGTTATGAGGATCGAGTCGATGTACCCACCGTTCCTATGGAGAAAAGATTCAAAGATATCAATATAGAAGTTGAATTAGGTTTTGAGCCAGGGCAGTTTAAAAAAGAAGTGGAGCGTTGTCTAAATTGTGATATTCAGACCGACTTTGCTGCAGAACTTTGTATTGAATGTGATGCATGTATTGATGTGTGCCCAGTGAATTGTCTGATGATCTCTGAGAATGCAGATGAAGCAGTACTTAGAGAAAATATAAAAACCCCGGCAAATAATGTAGAGCAAGCACTTTTTGTTTCAGAAACCTTACCGCAAACAGGTAGGGTTATGGTTAAAGATGAAGACGTTTGTATACATTGCGGGCTGTGTGCAGAACGTTGTCCAACAGCAGCATTTGATATGAAAAAATTTACACTCGAAATCCCTTATGCAGTTGATGAAGGTCAATTATCCAAAAAGGTCGAATCGAAAAAAGCAATCTAATGAGTAAAGCCAGCCATAATAATTTCACCGTGAAGTTTGCCAATGTAAACGGTACTGGTTCTTCCAGTGCAAACGGCATGTTCATGAAAAGTATTTTTAGAATGGGTATACCCGTTGTTGGAAAAAATTATTTCCCTTCTAACATTCAAGGGTTACCTACTTGGTATGAAGTTAGAGTTAGCAATAAAGGCTATCTAGCACCTTCTGGTAGTGTTGACATTATGGTCGCAATGAATGCTCAAACCTATGCAGAAGATCTAGCAGCAGTGGAACCAGGAGGTTATCTTATCTATGATTCTTCCTGGCCAAGAGAAGAGTTAATGGCTAGAGATGATATCACTGTTCTTGGTGTGCCACTTGCAACGATGTGTAATCAGAAATTTGACACAGCTCGCTCTAGGACTCTGATGAAAAACACTACATATGTCGGGGTACTCGCTGCACTTTTAGAGATGGATGTTGGTGTAATCGAGCAATTACTATTAGACACCTTTGGCTCAAAAGCCCATCTTATCGAAGCTAATAAGTCTGCACTTGATATGGGCTTTAATTACGCAAAAGATAATTTTAAATGCCCATTACCTTTTAAAGCTAAGGCGTCTAAAAAGACAGAGGGTTACATTATGATTGACGGCAATGCTACAGCGGCACTAGGTTGTGTCTATGCCGGAGCAACTGTTGGCTCTTGGTATCCGATTACTCCTTCAACTTCATTAATGGATGCTTTCACCAAATATTGTTCTTTTTTTAGACAAGACGAGGACACCAAGAAAAATAATTACTCTATTATTCAAGCTGAAGATGAACTAGCAGCCATTGGCATGGCACTAGGCGCAGGTTGGAATGGTGCTAGATCATTCACACCAACCAGTGGCCCAGGTATTTCCTTAATGAGTGAATTTATAGGATTTGGTTACTACACTGAGATACCAACAGTAATTTTTGATGTTCAACGAACGGGGCCTTCTACGGGTATGCCTACAAGAACTCAGCAATGTGATATCACTATGTGTGCGTACGCTTCGCACGGAGACACAAAACACATATGCTTATATCCTGCTAATCCAGAAGAAGCATTTTATCTCTCATTAGAAGCATTTGACCTTGCAGAACAACTGCAAACGCCTGTTTTTGTATTGAGTGATCTTGATATCGGTATGAATGACTGGATGATTAAAGACTTAAAATGGGATGATAAATTTAAACCCGATCGAGGTAAGGTGTTGTCTTCTGAAGAGATAGAAAATATGGAGACATTTCATCGTTACCTTGATGTAGATGGAGATGGAATTCCATATCGAACTATACCTGGATCAAACCCTAAAGGATCCTATTTTACAAGGGGTTCAGGGCATAATAGGTTTGGCGGATACACAGAAGATGCATCTGAATATCAAGATGTTGTTGATCGTTTATTGGTTAAATGGGAAACAGCTAAGACGCTGGTACCTAAACCTGCTGTCTCGTTCTCAAAAAGTAATGAGTTTGGAATTATCAGTATAGGTAGTTGTGATGATGCTATTCGTGAAGCAAGAGATGTTATGAAGAAACAAGATCAGAATTTAAATTACTTAAGAGTCAAAGCATTTCCATTCACAAAAGAAGTTCAAAAATTTCTTGATGATCATGAAATGATTTTTGTTGTGGAACAGAATCGTGATGGCCAGTTATCAAAATTATTAATTTCAGAGGCTGAAGTTGATCCAAAGAAAATAAAATCTATTCGACTCTATAACGGAATACCAATATTTTCTAAGGATGTTGTTGAAAAGATTCAATTAGAAATTAACGCAGTAAAAGCAGCATGAGCTATATAAAGAAACCAAAGATTATAAGGGACAATGATCCTAGGAATAAACTAGGTATGACCTTTGATGATTATGAGGGAGTAATGTCAACTCTTTGTGCTGGTTGTGGACATGACTCTATCACTGGAGCAATTATCCAAACAGTTTTTGATTTAAATATCGAGCCTCATAGAATGATTAAACTAAGTGGTATTGGTTGCTCATCTAAAACCCCTGCCTATTTTGCAAGCCAGTCACATGGATTTAATTCTGTGCATGGCCGTATGCCTTCCGTTGCTACCGGAGCAAATGCTGCTAATAGTGAATTATTGTGCTTAGGTGTTTCTGGTGATGGCGACACATTGTCTATTGGCATGGGACAATTTTCGCATGCCATCAGAAGAAACCTTAATATGCTCTATATTATTGAAAACAATGGAGTTTATGGTTTAACTAAAGGACAATTCTCTGCCTCAGCGGACGTAGGATCAACAGCAAAAAAAGGTGCACCGAATTCACAAATTCCTATTGATCCATGCACAGTTGCTATTTCACTTGGCGCCACTTTTGTTGCTAGAAGTTTTTCAGGCGATAAGGATCAATTGGTTCCCTTGCTTAAAGCTGGGCTTATGCATCGTGGATTTGCGATGATTGATGTTATCTCGCCGTGCGTAACTTTTAATGATCATGAGGGCTCTACAAAGAGTTATATGAGCACAAGAGAAACAAAACGAGAAGCCGTTTATACCGATTATATAGCGCCCTTTACTGAAATAGAGATTCAGTATGACGAAGGAACAAGTGTGGAGGTTGATCTTCATGAAGGCGGTAAAGTTATTCTCCGTAAAGCTGATGATAGTTATAGCCCTCAGGATAGGAGTCAATCCTTCAAAAGCATTAAAGAGGCTTCAGACAAGGGAGAATTATTAACTGGGCTCTTATATATTGATGAATCTCAACCAGATTTTACAGAAACAGAGAACACTATTACCAAGCCACTTAATCAAGTTACTTTTGAAGATTTATGTCCAGGCTCAAAAGCATTGAACAAGTTACTTGACGACTACAAGTAAACTTCTTTGATGCTTAATCGTTGCGTCAATAAGAAAACATTTCTTCTTATGTCGTTAATTTTTGTCTTATTGACAAGTGCTTCTACTGATGCAAAAAATACAATACCGGAAGAGATTAAAGCCTTAGCTTCTAAGTATAGTATTCCTTTGGACAATCTAAGCATTATTGTCCAGCCAGTTGGTTCAGATATTAGATTAATTAATCTCAATGCAAACGTTTTTAGAAACCCAGCCTCAATTACAAAATTATTTACTGCTTACGTGGGCATAGATCATTTAGGCTCTGATTTTAATTGGACCACTGAAGTCTTCAGCTCAGATCCTATCAATGATGGAAATGTAGAAACGTTAATTTTTAAAGGTGGTGGTGATCCTTATATAACCATAGAGCGTTTGAAAGAGATGGTGATAGAATTGAGAGGCTTAGGGATTCATACCATTAACAATGGACTCATTGTTGAACAGGAATTTTTCCAACAACCTCGAATTTCTACAGCAGTCTTTGATGACGATCCTCTTCGTCCATACAATGTTATGCACACTTCTTTTTTGGTTAATTCCAACAAGATCGACTTTATTGTTTCAAAAAAATTTACAAATGCTGTCCAAATAGAGCCGGTTTTTTTACCAGAAGAGGTCTCTTTCCTTGATCAATTAAAAATAGGAGCTGGGTCATGTGGTAATTTTAGAGATGATGTTAATTTTACCGAGATCATTGAAGAAAAATACCCGCCTCATACTGTTATCGTATTGACTGGCATGTACCCTGAGAATTGTGATTCATTTGAGCATGATATTTCATTGACAGATGCTAACCATTATTTTTTCGGTGCGTTTAAAAGGTTGTGGTTAGAATCGGGTGGCGGCTTTAACGGGTACATAAGTGAAGGAAATCCTAATTTTTTTGATAAGCCATTAGTGTCCTTTGACTCAGCAACTCTTGCAGAAATTGTGACGGAAAGCATTAAGGAAAGTGATAATTTAATTTCTCGACATATCTTCTTGAGTTTGAACCAATCTTTGGGGAAGAAAAACTATAAAGCCTCAAGAAAGATTATGAAGAAGGTGCTGAGCAAGAATGGTATCAATATTACAAGCAGTGCTTTTATTGAAAACGGTTCTGGGCTGTCTAGGAAAACAAACATAAGGCCAGAGACCATTCTAGATTTACTGCAAGCTATGGAACAACATCCGTCATCTGATATCTTGCTTGATGCATTGCCTGTCTCTGGCATTGATGGAACGCTTGAAGATAAATATCAAAGTGATTTATTAAAAACGAGACTAAAGCTCAAAACAGGAACATTGGATGGGGTGACTGGCCTAGCAGGCTTTATTACCGGTTTATCTGGAAAGGAATATATGTTTGTTTTTATTCATAATGATATTCCTGATTATCCATATCGTGTTTCACCTTTTCGAGAGGCTTTACTTAATTGGGTAGTTGACGATATCAACTAGGTGATTTTCCTGTCGATATTCTAAGACGCCAAACAATAAGTAATGTCATCAAAACTGAGTGAAAAACAGCTTCATAGCTAATAACCTTTTCTTGCCAGTAGAAGTGCCAAACACCTAGTACGGCAGCAGAGTAGACTAAGCCACTGATTGTTGATCGATTTTTGTTAAACCACTCTTGGAATGAATTAAATGAAGCTAATCCAACAGCAAACAGACATAAAAAACCTGCCCAACCAACAATCAGATATGGAGTTTCTATAATATCAATCACAATCACACCAAGATCACCTGCTTGATCTATAATCGCATAACAAAGAAAGTGATTTAAAACATAGAAGAAAGCAACCAGACCAATCGGTTTTGGTAATTTTCTAAGCACCTCTTGTTTCGAATAGTGATACAAGGGTGTTAATGTCAATGTTAAGACCAGAAATCTGATTCCCCATATTCCTGTGTCATGGATTATTGCCTCTACAGGATTGGCGCCCAGCCCCCCCAAAAAACCAAAAGCCCTAAAATTAAGCAGAACATAGGGTAAAAAACTCACTAGTAGAATAATTCTCACTATGGCTTTCATGGTTGTTTGATTTATAAGATGTCTTAGAAATTACGCCTAAGGTTGATGCCACTATATAGACTGGCGACGTCTTCTGCATACCCATTAAACATAAGAGTGGGTTGCTTGGTTCCAAAGAACCCAGCACCTATTCTCCTTTCTCTTGCTTGGCTCCATCTTGGGTGATCAACCCCTGGATTAACATTAGCTAAGAATCCATATTCATTGGGAGCTGAAATATTCCAACTGGTTAAAGGTTTTTTTGATTGAAAATGTATTTTATTAATAGATTTAATGCTTTTGAATCCATATTTCCATGGAACAACTAAACGCATCGGCGCACCATTTTGATTCAATAACTCCTGACCGTATAAACCAACAGCAATAATGGTCAAAGGGTGCATGGCTTCTTCCATTGTTAATCCTTCAATATAAGGCCAGTCCAGAATAGGTCGTCTTTGACCTGGCATTTGTTTAGGTCTATACACAGTCTCAAAAGCAACATACTTAGCATTTAGTTTTGGTTGTAATTTTTTAATAATACTCGCTAGTGGAATGCCTACCCAAGGGATCACCATTGACCAAGCTTCAACACATCTCAATCTGTATATCCTTTCTTCTAGAGCATTGATGTCTATTAGATCATCAATATCGAAGACCCCTGTTTTGTTGGCTTCACCTGTAACTTTGACTGACCATGGCTTTGGTTCGAATTGACCCCCGTAATTATAGGGATCACTTTTTTGCATGCCAAACTCATAAAAATTGTTATATGTGGTGATGTCTTCATAACTATTAAGTGGCTCTGTAGTGGAATATTTATTATTAGGAGAAAAGGTCAATTGGTTTTCATTTGCATTAATACTGTCATTGACAAATAAATTTACTGCCAGTCCTGTTGATAACGTGCCAATTGTTTGCAGAACAGAACGACGATTTAGATAAACAGATTCAGGGGTAATTTCTGATGATTTAATAACATGTTTAGATTTTCTTTTTGGTGACATAAGGAGCCTTTTTAAAAATTATAGGGCATATGTTAACGGATTCCTTGATAGACGCCAACCTGGTCAAATGAGACAATGATTTTTCTCCATTGAGCTTAAATATGAAATACAAATTATTCTTACTACTGATTGTTATCTTCTCTGTATCAGCTTGTGATACAGGTCAGCAAGATGAGATTTTGTCAATGACAGTTGGCGGCACTGGAATACCCAATACTGTTGGGGAGCAACATTTCTTAGATTTTCAGGAAGCTGTGACAGAGGGGTTACCTGAGATGGAAACTAAAATGCTAATTTATGGTCAACTGGGCTCTGAAGAGAATCTTGTTTCAGGACTGAGAAGAAATCGGGTTCAATTTGCTAACCTTTCAGCCATTATTGTTTCAACTTTGGTCTCAGAAGCCGCATTATTATACGCACCTTATTTGTTCGACAGTGCCGAAGAGGCAGACTTTGTTTATGATAATTATTTGACCCCTATTTTTACTGATTTATTAGCAGAGAAAGGGTTGCAGTTTATTGCTTGGAGTGAAATTGGGTTCCATAATGTTTATGCAAAACAACCAATTTTGAGCCCTGAAGATGCAAAAGGAAAACGCTACCGTGTCTCTGCAAGTTTAAGTTCCCGCTATTTTGCTGAAGCTATAGGAGCGGACCAAATACCAATGGGTTATGGTGAGATCGTTCAATCATTACAAACTGATTTAATCGAGGCAGGCGATAATTCAGTGGCTCTTTATGTGAAAACTGGAAAAGAACAAGAGGCACCACATTACACCCTGACAGAGCATTCACTTGGCATGTCAATTATGGTTGCGAGAAAGGCATGGTGGGATGAGCTTAATGAAGAACAACAAGTGATAATTAAAAAAGCTTGGCCACAAGCAAATGAGTCAAGACGATCATTGAGAGCTGAAGCAGCAGAGGATTTAACTCAAGCTGAACAAATGGGTATTACAGTGTATGAGTTGAATGATGAACAACGACAGCAATGGAAGAACACAACTCAGGGTCAAGTTGAACGATTAGCTAAGCAAGTTGGTGGGCGATCACTTGAATTACTTGAATTAATTAACGCGGGTAAAAAAGAATTCCAATCCAGCAAGCTCACCAAATGAGCAAACAGAATAATCTCAAATCACTTGCTAAAGTAATGACAGCAATTGCACTGGTAGGTGTAATGGTTGGAATTAATCTCCCATTAAGCTCTTTAACCCTTAAAACATGGGGTGTCACGTCAGCAGTGATAGGTTTTTCTGCGTCAATGGTTGGTTTAGCTACAGTAATAATAACCCCGTTCTTCTCTAAATTAATTAATCGTTTCGGGCAAATGCAAATCATGAGATTCTGCTTAATTGTTTTACCAATTTCGATTCTGTTTTTGCCTGCATTTAAAAACATTTATATTTGGTTTGTTTTACGATTCATTATCGGTATTGCAGCAACAGGCATTTGGTTATTAAGTGAGGTTTGGATTAATGCCTTTGCTGAAGATAAACATCGTGGAAAAGTTATTGCAGTCTATTCATCAATTATATCTTTGGGGTTCATTGTTGGTGTACTGATCATGTCTTTTATATCAATTGAATCCGGTGGAGGTTTTTATGTTTCAGCTCTTATATCAATAGCTGCTGCAATTCCATTATGGAATATGACAGATCTACCGGACTATGATGTTGTTGAAGATATTTCTTTTTATAGCTATCTGGTGACAGCACCTGGTCTTATGGGTTCCAGCTGGATGATGGGATTTCTTTATGCAGGCACAGCCGCATTATTACCTATTTTTGCACTGCCTTATGTTCAAGAGGATTATGCTCAATCGTCAAGAACTGTTGCCTGGCTAGCTAGTGGGGAATTAATATGTCCTTTAATAGTAGGCTGGATGGCGGATCGCTATGATAAAGCAAGATTAATGATATATGTTTCAAGCATTAGCGTAATCTCATTAGCCATATTACCAATGATTTTCAATGTGCCTTTTTTACGTTTTCTTACACTGTTTATTCTTGGTGGAACAATTATGAGCTTTTATTCTTTGGGCCTCACATTACTTGGTCAAGAGTTTAAAGGTAAAGTGCTGGCCTCTGCCAATGCTTGTTTTATTTTTTTTCTATCTTTAGGTGAGATCCTTGGTCCCCCAGTTATAGGGAAAGCTATGGATCTTTTTGGAAACGCCGCCTTTGGCTGGTCTATGGCGTTGGTAGGTTTTATTTACCTGATCATTTTTATCGGTAGTAACGCTTCTATCAGAATCAATAATCAAGGAAGTTAAGCTATAGGATTTTCTAAAGGTTTATCTTCTAGCTCCTCTTCAGCTTCGGGCTCATTCGATTTTTTACCCTTAGATCCAATCGAGTATAGAAACTCATGACGAAAATTAATATCAGATGATTCTTGGGGCTCAGCTTCTATGTAGACCGGTCGATAGACTGTTTTTTTAATAGCAGACACTGCCACTCTGTCAATGAAACCCTCTGGGTCTGATTCTATAACTTCAATATTTGCTGTTTTACCATTAACATCTATTGCATAACGAAGTGAAATATAACCCGTTTGATCAGCTTCATTTTCTTCTCCAACTTCTGGCAGTGGGTAGATGCCGGGAAGCAGGATGTTACGAATTTTAACCGGTCTTGAAAATCGTTCTTTTATTAATTGACTCATGCCAGGATCTTCATCAATCAGATTCCAACATTCTTCATAGGCTCTCATACCTGATTGAACTCGTCCGTAGCTAGTATAGGTATCTCCAAGGTCCAGTAATACTTCAAACTTTAAGAATAAATCAGTATTTTCCATGGCATTAATTTTTTCCAACGCTTGTTTAAGCGGGCTCAAACTTTGATAGATATCAACACCTTCTCTTCGATGAGAGAACGAAATATTTTTATAAGTTTCAATCAATGGTTTGATCTGGTCTGTTGTTCGATTGGTTTGCCTTTCAAGCAATTCATCATGAACTTCACGTTCAAGGAAAATTTGACCAGTTCGCTTATACCAACTGCTTAACTTTATTAATGATTCATCCACCATGGAGTTGTTTACACCAAAATGTTTTTTGTTAACAAAAACCTGAAAGGTTTGATGATGATTGGCTTGTTCGAAGTTTTTTACACCAATAAAACTTTCAGTTAACGTGTCGTGAATTTTAAGTTGATCAAGATTGTGGAATCCTTGATTAACATGATTAATTCTTAAGGCTCTTTCAAGAATAGTTATGGCCGTTTCATATTGACCACTGCGATTTAAAGTGAGAGCAAACCCATAGAGCGGAGAAATTAACTCGGGTGAAATGATATTTTGATTGGCTTCAATTAAGTCAATGCACTGAAGAAAGGAGGCCTGTGCGTTTTCAAAATCCTCTACCATATAGTATGCACTGGCAAGATTATTGAGTGGCGTTATAAGTCTGAAGTTGTTTTCACCATAAATCTCCCGTGTCAATGTGACAATTTTTTTTGCAGGCACAATACTTTGTTGAAACCGTTCTTGATCATATAAACTTAGAAATTCTTGCTGTAAATTGCCTCTGAGAGCTAGCTGTTCAGTTTCATTAAGATTCTCTGTTTGAGTATAGCCAAGGACAGGGATAAGAATTATAATTCTTATTAATTGATTAAAAATATAACTTAATTTATTCATCTCTTATTCTTAATGACTTTTGAATTCATACATGATTAATTTATCATATTTATTTCTTATTATGGATAAGCGAAATAAAATTACGACATGGAAATCTCAGAAAAACATTTTGTAACTGGAAATAATATTCGTCCCCCCCATCCAGATGGATTCTTAGAATTACGGGTCGGTATGGGATGTTTTTGGGGGCCTGAAAAAATATTCTGGGAATTGGAAGGAGTACATGCCACCAGTGTTGGTTATAGTGGAGGCATAAAGGATGAACCCACTTATCGAGAGGTCTGCTCTGGGACCACTGGCCACGCCGAAGTCATTTTAATCGTTTATCAACCTGAACTAATTTCCACCGGAGAAATACTTAAAGTGTTTTGGGAAGGCCACGATCCAACCCAATTCATGAGACAGGGCAACGACGTTGGCAGCCAATATAGATCAGTAGTCTTTTATTCTGACCAGTCTATGCTTGAATTAATTGAGAAAACCAAAGCACAATACCAGTTAAGTTTAAGCAATGCTGGTTACGGCGACATTGTTACAGAAGTACTCCAAACTCAGACCTTTCATTATGCTGAAGATTATCATCAGCAATATTTAGCTAAAAACCCTGATGGGTATTGCGGTCATGGCGGTTGTGGCGTTTCCTTTAAGCTGTCTACTGATTAGTTCAGAACTTTATAGCCACGACCTCTCAAACATCGTTTTAGGATTTGCTGTTTTTCTCTAACAGCCCTTACACCTGATTGTGCCCCTCCAGATACAGCGCCCACTTCAATAGCATCTCGTCTTGAGCGTACATCGTCGGTGATGGCTTCTATGACAGCGCCGACAGCTGCACCAGTTGCTGCTCCTTTAACAATACTTTTTCCAGTTGATATATCTTCAGAGAAGGTTGAGCATTCCTCGAGATCAATTTCATACTGTGACATGTTCACTCCTTTTGTATCAATAACAGGTTTTGAACTTTCAAATATTGAACTAGAGCTATTAGCCACACACCCTGACAGGGTAATAAGAAGCAGTGCTGTTAATACATTTTTCATCATCGGAATATTCTTAAACAATGTAAATCTAATATATCAATAGATTGTGAAGAAAAAATGAGTTTTAAGTTAATGTTGTGGCGGTGTAACTAATTGTATCTTAGAATAGCTTTCTTTCATGAAGCGTATACAATTGTTCAAAAATTATTTATCAAAATGACTAGAAATAAAAAAATTATAGCGGTTATTATCTTACTCCTCGTTGCTTCGAGTTTTTTTTATCCAGGCAATGAAACGGCCATAAAAGTAATCACCACTAAACCAGAAATCAGAAATGTAGAACAAACAGTGTCCAACACCAGGGCGGGTACAATTGATGCGTGCAGAAGATCAAAAATGTCACCAGCAATGGGAGGACAGATAGCAACCCTTGCTGTGGAAGAGGGTGACATGGTTGAGAAAGGTCAAGTTCTTCTAGAGCTATGGAATAAAGAAACCAAGGCTAGAGTAAAGGCGTCAGAAAGAAGTGCTGAACAGACTTGTATCATTTCAGCTAAAGCAAAACGTGATGCAGAAAGAACCAATGAATTGTTTGCTAAAGGCTTAGCGTCTGAAGAAGCAAAAGAAGCTGCTGTAACAAATTCTGAATCCGGGGCTGCCGCCTGTAATGCTGCTAAAGCTCAGGTTGAAGTCAGTAAGGCATCTCTAGAGAGGACCCAATTGATTGCACCTTTCGGTGGAATCGTTGCTGAAATCGAAGGCGAGCTAGGAGAATATGTTACTCCATCACCCGTGGGCGTTGCCACCAAACCCACTCTTGATTTAATTGATAACACTTGTATATATATTAAGGCACCGATTGATGAGATCGATGCACCTGAAGTTATTGCTGGATTGAATTCAAGGATTACTATGGATGCTTTTGGGCAAAAAGAGTTTCCTGCGACAGTAAGACGAGTTGCTCCCTACGTTCTTGATTTAGAAAAACAGGCGAGAACAGTTGAAGTAGAAGCTGTCTTTGATAACCCTCAAGAGTTTCTTCTACCTGGATATAGCGCTGATATTACAATTATCATTGACACATCAGAAGCAACCTTAAGCGTCCCTTCACAAGCAGTAATGGCTGGTGGTTTTGTTTATCTGATCAATCCAGATAGCACCCTCTCTAAAACAGAGATTGAAGTTGGTCTTTCTAATTGGCAACACACCGAAGTTCTGAGCGGTCTGACCATAGAGGACAAGATCGTTTTATCAGTAGACAGACAAGGATTAGAAGAAGGAGTAACCGTCATCATTGAGGAAACAGATGATCCAGATGACGCCTCGAGTGAAGAGACCAATATAGCAGTTGAAATCAGCTAATATCATTGACCAATGATTCATTTAGAAAACTTATGTCGACATTTTGAAGTGGGCAATCAAATTGTCCGCGCCCTAGACGAAGTAGACTTAGAAATCGATAAGAATGAATACGTCTCTATAATGGGTGTTTCAGGGTCTGGGAAGTCGACACTACTTAATATACTTGGATTACTGGACACGCCAACCTCAGGTAGTTACGTTTTATCTGGTGTGAACACCTCAAAAATGAATGATGATGAAATGGCTCATATTCGATCAACAAAAATTGGATTTATTTTCCAATCTTTTCACTTAATACCAAGATTGACAGCCGCTGAGAATGTTGAAATGCCTATGATTTTATCAGGTCTAAACCCAAAAGAACGAAAGGAGAAGACCGACATGGCTCTGGCTAGGGTTAGCCTCACTGACAGATCAGATCATAGGCCTGAGCAGCTTTCAGGTGGACAAAGACAGCGTGTAGCGATAGCCAGATCAATTGTTATGGAACCTGATGTGTTATTGGCCGATGAACCAACAGGAAATCTTGATTCAACATCGAGTAAAGAAATTATTAAATTAATAGAGGAGCTTAACAGGGGAGGTTTAACCCTTATAGTTGTTACCCATGATACTCATATGGGTTCACGATCTGACCGATTGATCAAACTCCTTGACGGAAAAATTGTTACAGATAAAAAGAATTAATTATGCGTTTTGTAGATCTATTATTTTTAGCGTTTAGTACCCTGATACGATACCCATTGCGAACTCTAATGCTGCTCATTGCAACCTCCATTGGTGTTATGGCTGTCATCCTTTTAACAGCTGTCGGAGAAGGAGCGAGGGACTACATCACTGGGGAATTCAAAGATATGGGAACCAATCTGCTGATTGTTCTACCAGGGAAAAACGAGACCACAGGAGGAGGCACACCTGCCGATTTAGCTGGTGTTGCACCAAGAGATTTAACCGTTGAAGACGCGATTAGCTTAAGACAAATCGAAGCAATAAAGAGAATCGCACCAATTGTTGTAGGAGAAACGCCAGCGCAATTTAATGGTTTAGAAAGATCTGTACCTATCATAGGCACAACCCCTTCTTTTTTAGCAGTCAGAAAATGGGAAATGGAGAGTGGTAATTTTTTACCCGGAGTGACTCTGGATCGATCCCCTCCGGTTTGTGTTATTGGTAAAGAAGTTGAATCCGAACTCTTTGGTAAAAACAATGCTATAGGCCAATGGTTAAGAGTGGGTGATAGACGTTGTCGTGTCACTGGTGTTATTGCCACCGAAGGCAGAGCCATTGGAATTGATGTACAAAAAATTGTAGTGATGCCTGTGAGTTTAGCCACTGCACTGTTCAACCGACCTTCACTATTTCGAATCATAGCTGAAGCAAGGAACACTTGGGAGATGGATCAAATCAAGAAAGACATTATTAGAATCATAAAAAAGCGTCATCTGGGCAAGGAAGACATAACAGTTATCAGGCAAGATGCCGTAATGAAGTCTTTTGATAATATCTTTGATGTCCTGACCATGGCCTTAGGTTCTATTGCTTCTATCAGTTTATTTGTAGCCGGCATTCTTATCATGAATGTTATGTTAGTTGCTGTTTCTCAACGACAATCAGAAATCGGTTTGCTGAAGGCTATTGGCGCCAAAAATAAACAGATTAATCATTTGTTTGTTACAGAAGCTATTATTTTATCTGGATCAGGAGCAATCCTTGGGTTGATCTTGGGACACACCACAACACAAGTCTTAAAACTGGCTTTTCCTACCTTTAATTTTCTACCGCCACTATGGGCTTCGTTTGTTTCTCTAATTGTGGCCTTGGTATCAGGGGTTATTTTTGGATTGCTACCTGCTAGAAGAGCTTCTAAGCTAGACCCTGTGATCGCTTTATCTGGAAACAAATAATATGAAAATTAAAGACATTTTTATTTTCTCTTCCTTCTCTGTAATTTCTCAGAAAATGAGAAGCTTTCTGACTTCTCTTGGGATTGCAATCGGTGTTGTTTGTGTGATTTTCTTAACGAGTTTAGGGCAAGGTTTACAAGATTATATTGTCGGACAATTTACTCAGTTTGGTTCTAATATCATTGGAATATCACCAGGCAAAGAACAAACAATGGGTTTGCCCCTTGGAGTTTTTGGCACTGTTAGACCGTTATCCTTTGAAGACGCAGAAGCGCTTGAACGACTGCCAACCATTGAAATAGCAGTTCCAGTTTCTGGAGGCAGTGGTGAAATTGAAAGCGCTGACCGCATGAGAAGATCAATGATTGTAGGCACCGGTTCTGATTACGATATTATTGTTGGTGCTGAAGATGACATGATCGGCCAATACTTGCCTGATGATAATCCTAAAACACCAAGAGCTTATGCGGTTCTTGGTCCAAAAATGAAAACGGAATTATTTGGAGAACAAAACTCATTAGGATTAACAGTTAGAGTTAACTCTGAACGCTTCCGTATAGTGGGTGTGTTGCCATCAAAAGGTGATTTTCTAGGTATGGATCTTGACGATGCTATTTATATTCCCATAGCTAAATTCAATTCAATGTTCAATAGGAATGGGTTCCAAGAAATTGATGTCATTCACAAGGATAATGTAACGACGGATGAAGCTGTGGCCTCAATAAAAAGATTAATGATTAGGCGTCATGGAGGCGATGACACCACCATTACCACTCAAGCAGACATGTTGGAATCATTGGGCGAGATTATGAAATGGTTGAAATTTACTGTTGCTGCTTTTGGTGGCATCTCACTTCTAGTAGGTGGGGTCGGTATATTCACAATCATGACAGTTGCCGTTAATGAAAGAACCTCAGAAATTGGGGTATTGAGAGCCATCGGTGCTTCACGCAGGAGAATTCAAGATGTGTTTTTATTGGAATCTATTTTTTTAGCAATCTTGGGAGCCCTATTAGGTCTCTCCATTGGGTTTCTCGCTGTTAATATAGCTTTGTCTATTTATCCTGATATGCCTATTGCCATTGCTTGGGACTATATTGTTTATGCAATTGTAATCTCTCTATTTATTGGATTAGTTGCCGGCTATCTGCCTGCAAGGTCAGCAGCCCAAATGGATCCGATCGAAGCGTTAAGAACTGATTAAGAAGCCAATCGTTGCATCATATTTGAATAGGTTGCGATATGCGATTCAGTCGGTAAAAATGTTTCTAAATAGCTCTTTCTATCTTGCATAGCATCCCACCAAGATCTAATTTTTCTGCATTCTTTTGGCCATTTAGCATCAAATAAATGTTCATAAGCTCCAAAGCGTTCAAAAAAAGGTGCGTAATGTAAATCGACCAATGTTAATTGTTCACCCATCCAAAAAACACCACTATCATTTTTATCAAAGCATTCTTTTTCAATATAAAGTAAACGATCTCCAACGATCTTTAAGTTCTGTTGTTGGAGCTCCTCATCCTGATGGTCTCTGATTAATCTTGAACAAGCTGGAAGATAATAATTAGAAGCATAATCGATCCAAATTCTTGCTCTTGCTCTCTCATAATGATCCTCTGGCATCAAAGCAACTTCTGGGTATTCTTCCTCTAGGTATTCATTAATGATCGCCGATTCATAAATTGTCTTTCCTTTATGAACCAAGACAGGAACTTTCCCATATGGTGAAATCTCTAAAAACCAGTCTGGTTTGTTATAGACATCAATCTCAATTAATTCAAAATCAAGTTCTTTTTCAATCAGAGCCATTCTAGTCCTCTGAGCGAAAGGGCACTTGTCGAAACTATAAATTTTTATATCACTCATAATCTATAACTCTTTCATAATGTGATACCAAAAATCAAGAGAAGCTTCATAGGCAGTGATCTCTATTCTTTCATTTAACCCATGACCTCTATAACCAGTAGGGTCAGACATCATGGCACTAGTTCCATAGACTGGTATTCCCATACTCCTTAGATGAAGGGCATCTGTTGCTCCTGTTGACATAGTAGGAACCAGAGGCATATCTGGAAAAACCTTGCCAATCGCTTCACCAACTAGGCTTTGAATTTTAGGTGTAATCGGAGACACTGGGCTTTTTTGAAAGTTTGATACCGATGAAACCTTGACATTATCTCCGACCAGTTCTTGTAGAGTTGAGAAAATTTCTTCAGGATCTTCATGAGGCAATACCCTGCAATTTACTGTTGCAGTCGCAGACACTGGCAGGGCATTTTCTGCGTGCCCAGCTGTCAGTTGTGTCGCCACACAAGTGGTTCTTAAAATAGCATTTACAGCAGAATTATTATTTACCATATCAAACTCTGATTCAGTTTCTCCATCAAGAATGGTTATGATTTCCTCTCTAACATTTCCCTGGGCTTCATTCAAAGCGAATTCAAGTGTGGCTCTGGTTGTCTCATTTAGGCTAATTGGGAATCTGTGTGCTGCCACTTTCTTAATTGCATCGGTTAATTCATAAATGGCATTGTCTGGTCTTGGAATTGAACTATGGCCTCCACGATTTGAAGTGGTCATGGTAACCGTCATATATACTTTTTCAGCTGATTGTAATCTGAATGCCTCAGGATTCTTCATTGTCCCAGTGATATAGCCGCCGTCAGAATTAAACGCAAAAGGGGCTTGTCTTACAGACTCAAAATTATCACGGAAGTATCTAATGCTATTCATGCCGGTTTCCTCGTCTCCGGTTAGCAACATAATAATGTCGTTCTTGGGTGTAAATCCTTCTTCTTTAAGACGTATAAAAGTAGTAAGCAATGCTGCAGCACCTCCTTTATTATCGCTAGCCCCTCTACCGTGAAGAAAGCCATCGATTTCGACCAACTGAAAAGGATTGGTATCCCATGCATCTTTTACAGCAGGCACCACATCAATATGGGCCATAACAATAACGGGTTTTGTTGAAGACTGCCCTTTGTATACAGCGTATAAACCTTTCGAAGTGTCTGTTGGTCCTACAACTTTTAAATTCTCATCATTAAACCCATTATTTAGCAGAAGTGTTTTTGAAAGCTCACTCACTTCAGTTGCAAGCCCCATGCCAGCTGTTGACTCAATAGCAACTAGATCAGATAAAATTGATGTTCCTAGTTTTACATAATCATCTGAACTAAATGAAGGGTTAGAGAAGATGACCATCGTCAGGATTAATAATTTACTAGATAATTTCATTACATTGCCTCCTGATTAGATTGTACTAGATATTCCAAGGCATCGACAGCCGTCTCCTGGCCTAATTCCTGAACAAGTTGGTGTCCACCTGATTCATAGATAATCATTTCAATAGAATGTGAATTCACCAATAGATTTTTCATTTCATAAGCTAATTCAACAGGAACAACTTTATTCTTTTTACCCCACATGATCAGCACAGGGGCTTTGACTTGCTTAATAACTTGATCGATATCTCCTGATACATATTGTCTCATTCTAGCCATCTGGGCATCCCTTTGGCCTTCCCTTAATAACAGATCATGCCATCGAGTAATTAGTTCTTCACTTATATTAGAGGGATCCCCAAACCCTCCTGTTAGAAGACCTTTAACCAATAATCTGGGGGTTATTTGTGTCATCAGATTAAATGCCTTAGGCAGTTTTGCTGGCTCATTGCTTCCTCTTACTCTTGGGTTAAGGGCGCCTGGGCTAACTAAAATAAGATGATCCACTATCTCGGGATTGTTGCGTGTGAAATGAATGCCAATAGTTCCTCCCAATGATGCTCCAACAACACTTAATTGTTTTATGCCCAAGGAACTAATTAATGTTTCAATCAAGAAGACTGATCTGGGCATGGAATAATCATTTAAAGGATCAGCCTCTGTTAAACCATGACCTGGTATATCCATTCTAATTATTCTGTAGTTAGGGGACAGTGTTTCAACCCAAGGTTTCCAATCAATTAAGTTAGCATAATTGGCATGGAGCAATAGAATAGCTGGCCCTGTACCTTCATCTGTGTAATGAATATTAACACCATCAATATTTATAAAAGATGAGCTATCTTCTAAATATTTTGCTTCAATTTCTTCAGCACTTTTATCCATAGGGTAGCGAGCACCAAAGAAAAGACTCACTAAAAAGAGACCGAGAATAGAGACACAAGTGATAAGGGTTACTTTAATAATTTTTTTTATCATAAAAATTTATTTAACTATTGTGTAATCAACTCTAATATTAGCTTTATATTATCGATATAGCTTCAATTGTGAAAACATGAACAAAGAACAGATTAAAGAAAACACGATGAAACCTTTCGAAGATGGAGACATTTTCCTTGGTTGTACTTATTTGAATGATGAGACTGATGATCATAAAGGTGATGGAAGAATCTTACAGTATGACAAGAATCTTGAACCTAAGGGAGTGTTATGGACTGAGAACACTGAGCATCTAGTGATTGGGTTAACTTTTGATCGACAAGGTACTCTATGGGGTTTTGATATGCATAATCATATTGTTGTAAGGGTTTCTCCAGATGGTCACCAGATGCCATATCATCATTTTGGCGATCGTGCATTTTCAAACGCAACATTTGATCAAGACGGCAATATCTATTTAGGTGAAGCCCTCGTTGGTAATACTCCATATCCAGGGAGTTACATGAAGCGTCTACCCGGACTTGATTTATTGGGCTATGCAAATATCCATAAGTTTAATTCAGATTTAGATTTGGTTGATGTTTACGATGTAGCTTATTCTCCTGAGTTTCATCATTTTAAAGGGGTAACGCATTCTACTCTCCATCCCAGTGAACGATTCATTACCTACACCACTGAAATAGGGAAAAAAGTAATGCGTTACGATATTGTAAATCGCCAACAAATGGATGACCTAGTGGTCCTGCCAGGTGATTTAACAGATAAAGTAGTAGCCATTGCAATCAATTACTTGCCTGATGGTAGATTACTGCATTCACGTGGGGACTATATTGAGATCTTAGATGAGCAGGGCAATGTGATTCAAACCATAGACTTGAATGAACACGGATGGGGTATTGCTCAAATAACACCATCATCTGATGGCCAACATTTTTTTACTGCAAATATCTTTTCAGGAATTATGTTAAAAGTTAGTTTAGATGATGGAAAAGTGGTTGGGTCAATTGACACTGGTTTTGCAGTTCCAAAAAGAAGTTTTGGCGGGGTCGCTGAATTTCATCTGTCTTCCTGAAACTTATCAAATTTGATATAATAAGATATGAAGATTTCATTAAAAGTTCTCCCTATATTCCTTTTACTTATTGGCTGCGTTGCAAATCAAGAAGTAGAGAGAAATATCAATAATAAAAACAACCAAAACCAAGCGACTGCAGAGGCAAAAAAAGATAATAAGATTTGTCGTGAAGTTTCAGTCTCTGGAAGCAGACTTAAAAAAAAGGTTTGTTCTACGGTTGAAGAAGAAGAAGATAGAGCAAAAAAGAGTCAAAGAATTTTAAGAGAGCAGCAAAATAGAGAACGTGTAAGATCAGG
>CAYQEV010000001.1:13693-48263 GCA_964416745.1 uncultured Woeseia sp. | reverse complement strand
AAAAGAGTCAAAGAATTTTAAGAGAGCAGCAAAATAGAGAACGTGTAAGATCAGGGATGCCTGATCCAGGTTAATTAAAACAATTTAATTCTTGTTAATCTCCAAGCTGTAATGAAGGAATTCATCATCAACTTCATAACCTAAAGACTCATAGAGAGATTGGCCAATAAAATTATCTTTTGCTGTCGATAGTTCCAAGCGCTTAAAGCCATTCTCTTGGGCGTATTGCTTGGCCTTATTCATTAGAGACCTCCCTATACCTTTAGTTCTTGTATCAGGGTCAACAAATAAATCATAAAGAATTAACATAGGGATGGTGCTCACTGAGCAAAAAGAAGGATAGAGTTGAACGAAACCCGATAAAGTTCCGTCTGCATTATCAGAAACAAAAATTATAGACTCCTTCATTTCTATTCTGGCTTTAATGAAATTATAAGCTCTTTCAAGATCATCTGGTTGCTCATAAAATATTCTATAGAGGTTAAATAGTCTGGCAACTTCATCTAAATGTTTAATATTAGCTTCGATAATCTTTGACATAGAATAATTTTAGCCTCGTTCAGTTAGAAAAGACATCTCTCTGATGATACTTCCAGACACTAATGCAGGCGATTCCTCATGAACATAATGACCAGCATCTTGAATTAATTGTAATTTACTATTTTTAAAGCCTGTTTTTAGTTGGAGGGCTTCTTCCATTGATTTGTTTCGATCCTCAATTCCAAAAACTATCAGTGTGGGAGTATTTACTTGATTCATCAACTCAGCTTCATTGGCATCATAAAACTTACCTAACATACTGCTTGTCCCTTGAAGATAGTCTTCAGTCTTCGATCCCATCATGATCTCATCCATGACCTGCTCATTGACAATTGATGGATTATAATAAGAGCGTTTTAAAAATTGTTCTCTGAATTCTCTATTGGCAAACTGTTTTGCTGAAACCCTTGCAAAGGGAAAGATCAAGTTAATGTATCTTGCAAACTCAGGCACACCTGTGTTGATAATGCCTGGATTGAATAAAATTAAACCTTTGGTTTTTTTGTTATTCATCGCAACATGCAAGCCAATGGCGCCACCCAAAGAATGTCCACCCACTATAAATGAATCAAGCTTCAGAGCATCTGCAAATTCTCCAACGGTTTTAGCTTGGTTAACATTACTGTAATCATAATCTGTCGGCTTGTCTGATAAGCCAAATCCAAGTAAATCCAAAGCGAAAATATTATAGTGTTCAGAAAGGAGAGGAGTGATTGATCTCCATGAATGTAAATTATTTCCAAAACCATGAATCAATATTAGATTTGGGTTATTGTCTTCTGGTGTGCGGTATTCTCTATATCGAATATCATGGTCACTGACCTTAATAAAAAGATCATCTTTAGTCACCAATTCTTTAGTAGATGATGTTTCTAGAGGTAGATAAGCATATACGACTAATGCTGAGTAACTTAGAATCACCAAGAACAGAGTAAGCTTCGCAACAATTCTAAAAAACATTTTCACTTTTTTATAAATTCCAAATCTAAAAAGAAGGGGTTAACGAAATTATATTAGAGTGGGTAGTTTATGTCTTGCTTTCCCCTTAAGCAATTCTGAAAAACTGCCTACTCATCCAAATTAACACTGTGTAAAACTCTTTGATAGAGCTAGAGTAAAATTTTATATTGAGACTTTAGGATAGGTGTTTTGTGGGCGTTCTTTTGGTGCAGTCAATAATAAAGGTTCTGATGAAACCACTACACCGCCGGGCTGTTCCAAAGTTATTGCAAAACCCACTGCCTTGGAGATGGGCAGCTTGGGATTAATGGGTATGATGATTGCTTTATCCGTTCGATCCACATCAAAAATACCACCATCTACAGGTTTTCCGTAATTGAGGGGATCAATAATCCAAATTTGATACTGATTTGCATTTGGATCATTCATAGGTAAGCCTGCTATTTGAATAAACCCTTTTTGTTTTTGATCACTCCATACGATATCACCATTGACCGGCCCTAAGTCGTTTGTCCTTGAGTGCCATGGGTATTGAATTAAATCATCTGCTGTTCTTTCCATCACTATTTTTTTCAACGGGAGGTATCTGTAGTTACTTTCATAATTTTTGAACTCAATCATTGAAAAAGATAAACCAACAGTCAGCAGTACAGTTAGAGCCCACGCGTATTGAGGCTTATAAAACAGTGTTCTCATGAAGTGATTTAAAAAATCTAAAACAGTTGATTGACCCAGTTCTTGTTTTTGGCGATAAAGAATCTTTTTTCTAATATGCAGAGGTAGAGTTTCATTATTGAAATCATCTTCTAGATAGAATCCTACTTGAGCAAGAGCTGTGGTTTTATGAAAGTAATCTGGTGTGTATTCAGGAAAAACATCTAACAGCCTATTTAACTCCTCTCTTTGTTGTTGTGACAATTTTTCAGATGCCTCTAAGACCAGCAAATCCAATAATGTCTCTAGTTGTATTTGTTCTTTATTATCCATTGTTCAACTCTATAACAGTTGCTTGTTGTTTAATATCAAACAGGCCCTTAAGCTTGATTAAATTCCTTCTAATTCTTGTCTTGACTGTTCCCAGAGGAATATTGAGAAGTTTTGCAATCTCTGAGTGACTATAACCCTGATATATACTTAATTTGAGTAATTCTTGATCTTCTATTTCTAAAGTACCAATTGCATCTTTAATCAACTGCAGATCAGTGGATTCATTGAGAATAGATTCTTTAAACAGTTCTTGCCCATTGTCCTCATCAATAGATTGTAGGTTTCTGTGTTTACTCACTTTTCTTAAATAATCAATAAAGCGACGCCTAGCAATCATGGATATGAAAGTAACTTCTGAGGCTTTTGTATGATCAAATTTTTCAGCAGCCTTCCAAATTGCAATAAAAACTTCTTGCACTGCATCTTCCACATCTGATTCTTTATATAAAAATTTCCTACCAATTGACCACACCAGATTTCCGTATTTTTCAATCAGTAAATTAAAAGCACGATCCTCACCTTTGGCGATGAGTTTTAATATCGAATCAGTATTATCTGAACTCATTGGTAATAAATACTCTTTTCTTACTTCAATTATGTTGCCCACACTTTCTGACATGGAATAGATCCTTTTAATCCTCTTTGTATTTTTACTTTCGTAAAATACTCTTTTTTGGATTCAGAAAATGTGAAATTTATGGAGCTATCCAGTCTCCTGCAAAATTACAACCAAATTCTACGCCCATGGGCCCTTGATTACTGTCTTGATAGTAGACTTCTTCCCATCCGCCTCTTTCACATGAACCAATGGACTCTTCTCGTGGGCAATCTCCTCCTGAATAGGCTGGCTCAAGAATAGCGACCATGCCATCACCGACTTCAGAATAGTGCTTACAAAACTCTTCCGAGACATTTGTTCTGCAAGCTTTATAAGGCTCACCTGCAAATGGGTTTTCTGCCATATAAATACAATGTCCTGCTCCGCTTGGTTTATTAGCGTCACTGTCATGATGATGACTTGCTAATAGAGAATTACTGCATAGACCACCCAAGATTAGGCAGGATAACAGCAAATTTTTTTTTGTAGTCATAAATCTCTCTCCTTTCTTACCATTGTAGAACCTAATTGATAACTCAACAACAAACAGTTATATATAAACTGTATTTTTTATTTACAATATATTATTCAAGATAAGGAGCAACCTAATGATGAAATCTCCGATTGCAAACACAATCTACCTCATTTTCTTCAGTTTCCTGATAAGCGTTCTACCAATTGTTGAAGCAGATCAGCATCAGATGAAAGTACATGATCAAAGTCATCCAACTGTTTTTATTACAGGCTCAAATCGAGGTATTGGTTTAGCTTTAGTAAGAAACTATGCCATTGAAGGATGGAATGTAATAGCAACATGTCGAAGTCCTGAACGGGCTGATGATTTGATTGAACTGCTGAGTGACTACCCAAACATTTCTATTGAGAAATTGGATGTAACTGATTTAGATGAAATAGAGTCTTTAGCAAAAAAATATGAAGGCATCGCTATAGATGTGCTGATTAATAATGCAGGCATTCTTGGTGATATTGAAGCTCAGACATTTGGCTCTTTGGATCAGTTAACTTTTGAGAAAGTTATGGCAGTAAATGCTTATGGGCCGTTAAAGGTTGCTGAAGCATTTTCTGACAATGTTGCACTTAGCGAGCAAAAAAAAATAGTGTCAATGACCAGTGGATTAGGGTCTATGCAGATCACAGGCAACACAGATCGTTTTTATTTCTATAGGATGAGTAAGGCGGCATTGAATATGGGGGTGATAGCAATGAATGTTAGTTTGAAATCAAAAGGGGTAATGTCGGCACTTATTGCTCCTGGGATGGTTGATACTCAACTATTAGATGCATCAGGATACGCAGGACCTGGTGTAATAACCACAGATGACAGTGCGATTGGCTTGATGGAGGTTATTGAAGAGATTTCACCTCAAACAATCAGGAAAAATAGGGGTAAGGCAACCAATTATAACAAGGGTATCATCCCTTGGTAATGATGACGGATTGATTGATGTTGGTTTATCCAGAGATTGATCCTATAGCTATTCAGATTGGCCCGATTTCAATCGCATGGTATGGGATTATGTACCTGTTAGGATTTATTGCAGCGTACAACTTAGCGAAAATAAGGGTTCAACAAGATTGGTCTCCACTGTCCAATAAACACATTGATGATTTAATTTTTTATTCTGTTATTGGAGTGATTTTGGGTGGTAGGTTCGGCTATATGTTGTTTTATGACAGCGTACATTTAATTAGTGATCCATTATCATGGTTAATAGCATTGCCTCAATTATGGAATGGAGGGATGTCCTTTCATGGGGGGCTATTAGGGGTATTATGTGCCCTGTTCATAATATCAAAGCGCACTCACCAACCGTTTATTTCAGTTGTTGATTTTGTAGCACCCCTCGTTCCTATAGGTCTTGGGTTAGGAAGGATAGGTAATTTTATTAATGGTGAACTATGGGGGCGGCCAACAGATTCTGTTATCGGTTTTTTGGTTCAAGGAACACCAAGACATGCAACACAACTCTATGAAGCAACTCTAGAAGGGCTGTTATTATTTGTTATTTTATGGCTATACACTAAGAAGAAAAGACCCAGTGGGTTTCCTGCTGCTCTGTTCTTAATAACTTATGGGTGTTTTAGAATCTTTATCGAATTCTTTAGGCTGCCTGATGTGCATATTGGTTATTTATATGGGGGGTGGTTAACTTTAGGTCACTTACTTACAATCCCAATGATGATATTTGGTTTTTGCATTATTATTGGAAACAAACTAAGGGTAAAATAAAGATTCATTTTTTCTAATTGGTGAGGAGCTGTCCGTGCAACAATATTTGGATTTACTTCAGAAGATACTTGACGAAGGGCAGGTAAAAGAAGATAGAACAGGCACAGGCACACGGAGTTTTTTTGGCCATCAAATGCGATTTAATCTTAATGATGGCTTTCCTATATTGACCACAAAGAAGATTTTTTTCAAAGGAGTGGTCCATGAACTACTCTGGTTTCTAGACGGTTCAACAGACAACAAAAAACTTAAAGATAATGGCGTACACATTTGGGACGAATGGGAAGATGAATCGGGCGATCTAGGGCCAATATATGGTTATCAGTGGAGACACTGGCTAGACCATAATACTGGGAAGCCTATTGATCAAATTGAGAGTGTCGTTGATCAATTGAAGAATAACCCAAGCTCAAGAAGAATTATTGTTAGTGCCTGGAATGTTGCTGATTTGCCGGATGAAAACATTTCACCCCAAGACAATGTAATGAATCATAAAATGGCACTAGCACCGTGTCATGCTTTCTTTCAATTTTTTGTTTCTCAAGGCGAGCTATCTTGTCAACTCTATCAGAGGAGTTGTGACACATTTCTAGGGCTGGGTTTTAATATAGCATCATATAGTTTATTGACTCACATGTTGGCACAACAGTGCGACTTAAAATTAGGTGAATTTATTTGGACTGGTGGAGATGTGCATCTCTACCTTAACCATTTAGAGCAAGCTAAGCAGCAACTTGCAAGAACTCCATATAGCTTGCCTCAATTAATGATAAAGACTAAGCCAGATTCTATTTTCGATTATGCCTATGATGATTTTGAGTTAACTAACTATCAATGTCATCCTCATATTCCAGCGCCTATTTCAATTTAAGGCTATCAACTTTAATGGGTACTTTGGGTCTACTAAGATCAATAGCTATTAGTTGACCCCCCCATACACAGCCTCCATCTAAGCAAACAACACCTTGATCATGAAAGTAATTAACTGAGGACCAATGACCAAAGACTATAAGATTTTCCTTAAGTCTTCTCTCTGGATACGCATACCAAGGAATCAAGTCTTTAACCTTATCGGGTGAGTTTTTTTGTTTAAAATCAGACACACCATTATCAGTTAAAAACCTCAGTCTGGTAAAAGTGTTAACAATAGCATTATGACGTCGAGTACCTTCAAGCCCTTTTTTCCATGATTCATTGGTGTACATCTTGCTAAAAAACTGATCGGCTTGATCCACACTGATTATATCCTCTATCTCATGAGCATAAGCTTGCGCTTGACCAATGTTCCAATGAGGATGGATACCAGCATGAACCATAATTATATTTGTCTCTTTATCAATATGAAGCAAGGGTTGATGGCGAAGCCATTCAATAAGATTGATTTTTTTTGAAGACTCTAATATAGGTTTGAGTGTTTCATCTTTTGTTTTAATATTGCCATTCTTTAAAGTTAGAGCTATCAGATGAAAATCATGATTTCCTAAGACATTAATAACTGATCCATTAATTGCATAAAGATACTCTAAGACTTTTAATGAATCAGGGCCTCTATTAACAAGGTCTCCAGTAAAAATAAGATTATCAATGGCGGCATTAAAACTAATCTTTTCCAGCAATAAGATGAGTTCATCGAAGCAACCTTGAACATCACCGATAGCGTATGTGCTCATTCAATGGTTCCTAACTTTTGATAAGTTAAGAAAATCATTAACAGTTAAATTTTCAGGTCTGCTTTCAGGGTCGATATTTGCTTCCTTAATTTGATCGATTGTCAACAGACCTTTTAAGGAGTTAATTATTTTTTTTCTGCGTTGGTTAAAAGCAGCAATAAGGATTTGGTTAAGCTCAATATCAATTTGTTCTTCAAGCGGTGTTTTTGGTATAAGTTTAATGATAGAAGACATTACTTTTGGGGCAGGATAAAAGGCATTTGGTTTTATATCAAAACATTTTTCAACTGTACAGCGAGCCTGAATCGCAATTGACAATCGACCATATATTTTAGAATTAGGTTGACTAACTACTCGCTCTGCTACTTCCTTTTGAAGCATAAGATGCAGATCAGAGAAGCACTGATTATATTTGATGATATGAAAAATTAGAGGTGTTGAAATATGATAGGGTAAGTTGCCAACCAACCTAATTTTTTTATTATTATAGCTAGAGCTAAAGTCATATTTCAATGCATCTGTCTGATGCAATAAAATTTTATCAGACCGCTCATCTTCAATCATTAATTTTGCTAAATCTCTATCTATTTCAATAACTTCTATAAAATTTACTTTGTCTAATAAAGCATAGGTTAATGCTCCATGGCCCGGCCCAATTTCAAGAATATGATCGCTAAGTTTTGGGTTGATTGCATTAATAATCTTGTTGATAATATTCTTGTCATGCAAGAAATTTTGACTGAATCGTTTGCGTGCGTTAGTTACTTTTATTTTTGACATGATAAGCAGACATTTTTTTTGCTGTATCCATTGCAAAGTTTAGACTCTGGTTATTTGCATTTTTTCTACCCGCTTGTTCAAGGGCAATACCATGATCCACTGATGTTCTAATAATACCAAGGCCCATGGTTACATTAGCAGCAAGATGTGGGTATGAATACTTAAAAAGAGGTAGAGTTTGATCATGATAAAGACTGACAATTATATCCATATCATTGTTTTGTAATAGAGCAGTGTCAGCAGCATAAGGACCAAATATATTCAAACCCTTATTTTGCATTGATTCAATTGCTGGAATTATCGTCTGTATTTCTTCATTACCAAGTAGTCCATTTTCACCTGCATGTGGATTGAGTCCTAATATGGCAATACGAGGTTCTGATATACCGAAAAACTGATTAAGGTCAAAGGAAATAATTTCACAGATATTCATAAGCAAATCTTGAGTAATTAGCGAGGGCACTTCTCCTAAGCTAACATGAGTTGTTGCTAGTGCCAGTTTCATATCATTTGATATAAAGGACATCACAGGTGATGTTTTACATAAGCTACCAATATATTCAGTATGACCTTTGAAATCAAAACCACTGTTTGCAATTACTTCTTTACTGACAGGACCTGTGATAAGACCAGCAAAATCTCTGTTAAGGCAGCCGTTAGTGGCTTCTTTTATCATTTGAATCACATACGGGCTGTTGGCTTCATTTAAATCACCACATTTGACTTCTTTAATGAGACTAAAATCTTGAACCAATAATTGATTTTTCTTTAAAATGATTGGTAGTGATTGAGGTTCATATTCTATAAATGATAACTTCAGATTCAGAGCACGAGCTCTCTCTTCGAGTAAGTTTAAATTACCAAACACAACAAAATCAGAAGCATCATCTCGGCCAGCAATTGACAGAGAGATATCAGGACCAATTCCGGCTGGTTCCCCTGTAGTTACGACAAAAGGTTTGTTCATTTTTGAGAAAGCAATTTGATATTAGTTATAGGGTAGTTTTTCAACAAATGCTTCATCACGCAGTTCGCGCGCCCAAATTTCTATTTCGCTGGATAATTTTGAGTTTCGAATAGAGGAGATGGCCTTTCTTTTTTGAATTTCTTCTGTGTTATCAAAAATTCTCTTGCCCATGTATTCTATGATATGCCAGCCATAACGCGTACGAAATGGTTGGCTAATCTCATTGTCTTCTAATGAGTAAGCAATTTCTTCAAATTCAGGCACAAAGAAACCACGTGCTGCCCATCCCATATCGCCCCCTTCTTGAGCAGACCCAGTATCTTCGGAAACGGCAGCAGCAACTGCACCAAAATTACCCTCATCAATAATTTGTTGTCTTATAGTTTTTAATTTTTCTTCTGCAGCTGAATCATCCAGCACTTCATTAGTCTTGATTAAGATATGGCGAACTTTAATTTGTTCTTCCAAAATTGGCTCATTACCTTTTATTGCATTTAATTTAATGAGATGAAAGCCACTAGAGGTTTCAAATGGAAAGCTTAATTCTCCATTTTTTAATTCGCTTGCTACTTGCACAAAAATATCAGGTAATTGTTCACCTTTCATCCAACCCAACTGACCCCCAGATAGTGCCTGTTGACCTTTGGAGAATTCTATTGCAATATCCTCAAAATTCTTGCCACCAATAATTTCTTCATACAATTCATTAATTAAATCTAGTTTATTATTAATTTCACCGTCTCCAGCTCTTGAGCTTACGGGTATTAGAATATGTGATAAATCATATTCATAATTGAGTCTGTCGGCATCTTTCTGGAAGACAAGGAAACTATCTAATTCACTCTCGGAAACAGCTATTCTTGAAATCACCTCTCTTTGACGAAGTTGTTCAATGGTTATCTGTTGCCTTAATTCATTACGATAGTCGTTATAACTAATACCTTCTTTATCCAAAATTTTTGGAAATTCTTCAAAACTAACCTCATTGTTTCTAGCCACATTAGCTATAGCAGCATTTAAAGCTTCATCTGAGACTCTGATCCCATATCGATCAGCCCTTTGGAGTTGAACCCGTTGAATAATTAATCGCTCTAATACTTCTTCTCTAATAGTGTTAATAGGTGGAATTTGGCCTCCTTGTTGTTCTAAAGTAGCCATGATTAATACGAGTTGAGTTTCAACCTCGCTTCTCAAAACAACCCCATCATTAACAATTGCAGCGATACTATCAATAAATTCACCTGCTCCACCAAGATCCCTAGTTTGTGGAACAGCAAGAGATGACATCAGCACAAGGCTATAAGCTATAATTTTTAGACTTCTTTTCATATGACCTTAAATTTATGACACATCATAGCCCAATATTCCATCTTCCAGAAGGTTTTCTATAGGCATTCCTATTTCTCCTAAGCCTTTAAAAATGAATTGAATTGAAAAAGAGGTATCACTCTCTCCATTACGATACATTAAGTGCTTGCGAGAAATGGCACGTATGCCCCAACAGCAAGTTTCATACTCAACCCCGAGGAAGTGTTCTAGCGATTTCCTATCTTCAATTGAGTAATTGTAACGACCAACAATATTCCATTGATTTCTTATTGGCCAAGAGAAAGAAGTATCTATTTGTTTGATATTATTTCTCCGATAACGATAAGAAAAGTTAATTATTTTTGATCCTTCGGGCTGATAACGAAACCCAAATTGAGTCTTCATGGATTGATTATTCTCTGAGTCCCATACATGACCAAGTTGCACTCTCCATTTTGGATTAATGGTCCACTGCATATTTGTTAAATAGGCTGAAGAATCCTGATCAGATGTTAGTTCACCCGGCAAGCTGATTCTTCGATCTTTAAAATATCGAGTTTGACCAAAAGTAAAACTAAAGATTTCAGAGCTCTCATTATATATTTTAGATGTTATTCCATAACTCAATTTTGAGGTATCACCAACTCTGTCTTGACCTAAATATCTGTTTTTCCTAAATAACTCTAGAGCATTACGATCAGGAAGAATGGAATCAAAGACTGGGAAATCATTTTGTTCTTTAAAGGGTATATACACACCCAGTATTCTTGGTTCCAATGTTTGAGTGAATTCCCCATCATTCCAACTCTTTGCAAGCAATGCTTGGATGTCTAAGCTATATATAGGAACCACTCTATTAGGCGATGCTTCTATATTACCCGACACTTCATCCAGATCGTATGAAGTTAAATCAACTTCAACTTCTGGCTTAACCTTAATACCATCAAGGTTAAATGTTCTAGAAATGTTCGGCATCAAATGAAATCGTGTACCAGAAGTGTTGATCGTGCTGTCAAAATTAGCAACCTCAGCATTGACACCAAACATTACCCCCATGTTTGGATCATTCCAATGCCCATTAAAATTAATATAAGGTAAGATTTTATGTGGCCGATTTTCTGGGGTAATGGATTCATCTAAAATTTGGAAATTATCCATCCCCATCTTCATATGCCAATGTTCTGAGAACCCTTGTAGATGAATTGTTCTGAATAGATGGGTCTTACTTGTTGAATTGATATTGCCAGTTAAGTCCTCAAAATATTGATTATCAGAAGTGTATTCTCCTTCTATATTAACTCTCCAGTGAGAACTCAAGTTCAAAAATTGGTTATAATTTATATATTCTCTGTTTTCATTCGTAGTCTTATCATCAGGAAGAAGATTGACTTGGATTTCTCCTTGCTGTTTTGCAGTAAGAAAACGAAATGTATTTTCCAACTGTAGGCCCCTTTTATCCATCCAATTAAAGGATGTGATGAGATCCACATTAGGAGAGATATTCCAATAATAAGGAATATTAATTTCAACCCCTTTTTTCGAAGAGGATCCAAAATTAGGAATCAGTATGCCTGATTTTCTTTCTTTGGATGTTGGAAACGAAAGATAAGGCAAGTAAAGCACAGGTGTATTGTTGACTCTCAAGATTAAGTTTTTGGCAATACCTTGATCATCCAGTATTTGAATCTCTCCTGCTTCTAGTTGCCAAGAATTATCAATCGGATTACACGTCGTGTAAGTTGCATTGGTAAGTTTATAACTTGTATTGGGATTAATTTTTATCTCATCAGCTTTGCCCCTAGCTTGGGGGCTTAAAAATTGGTATTCCGTATTATTAATTACAGCACTATTATCTTTTGTTTCAATAACAGCATTTTCTGCAAAGACATAGAGTTTTTTATTTTCAAGAACTAATCCTTTATTGACTCGGATCGTTCCTCCTGCTTCACTGTAAGCCACTTCACCTGCCGTGATTTTATTATCACCTGAAACAATTTTAATTTTATCCCTTATCTTTATTTCTTCTCCGCTTTGACCTTCTATTTGACCCGTTTGAATATTCCATATTTGACTAATATCAAATAAAGATGAGGCTTTATCTATTTCTGGAGCTAAGCAAGCATTGATGATCTCATCAGATTTAATAGGAGTAGCAAAAAAAGCTATGATAATAAAAAAATTCAGCCTCGAAAATTTCATGGTCTATATTTTGAATAAGAAATATTCTAGTAATTCTATATGATCTACTAATATTTTCCCGACCTTTCTGGGTTAATAGTTTTTATTATCATGTAATATTAAATTTTTAAATTAGATTTTTTCATATGGATTCAAAAGAAAGGCATAAACTTATAGAAGCCTGGGTGGATCAAAGTATTGATTCATCAATACGCTCAATTAAACCAGTTAATTCGGATGCTAGTTTTAGAAGTTTCTCCCGCGTATATGACAATAAAAAAAAGAGCTATATTCTAATGGATTCACCTCCTGAGAAAGAAGATAACGAACAATTTGTTATGATTTCAGGAATGCTTCTAAAAATGGGTATACCGTCCCCGAGGATTATAAAAAAAGATTTACAGGCAGGACTTCTTCTTTTAAGTGACCTTGGTCAGCAGACATTGTTAGATAAAAACATATCCACCCCTAAAAAACTCAATCAGTTTTATGGCGAAGCTATTAATATACTTTTTTCTATACAAACACAGGGCGTGGCTTTTCAAGAGCAATTGCCAAAATATAATTCAGAGTTATTACATAGTGAAATGAACTTATTCTCTGAATGGTATTGTAGAAAAGAGTTGGCAGTTGATACTAAGACTCTAAATGAGTTTAACTTTAAAGAACTCTTCAATAATTTGTCGTCAAGAGCTTTAGGACAAAAGCAGGTTTTTGTTCATCGAGATTACCATTCAAGGAATATCATTGTCTCCGACACAGGTCAATTAGGCATAATTGACTTCCAAGATGCTGTTGAAGGCCCTATCACCTATGATTGTGTTTCTCTATTAAGGGATTGTTATTACAAGTTCTCAGATAAACAGATTGATTATTGGCTCTCAGAGTATTATCAGCAATTGTCTTCTCACAAATTAATTGACTGTTCATTCGAGTGTTTTAAGATCGATTTTGACCTAATGGGAGTTCAGAGACACCTCAAAGCAATTGGTATATTTTCAAGACTTAAACATCGGGACCATAAAAACAATTATATTAAAGACATACCAAGGACTTTTTCTTATTTAGGCAAGGTCTCAGCTCGCTATGATTTTCTTCAGCCACTAAGTGAATTTATACGATTTTATAATTTGCAATGAAGGCCATGATTTTATCTGCAGGAAGGGGATTAAGGTTAATGCCAATAACCAAAGATACACCTAAACCGTTGGTTAAAATAGGGCAGCAGGCTTTATTGGAAAGAAACATAAATCTTTTATATCAATCAGGCATTAGAGAGATTATTGTTAATGGGTCATGGTTAGGAGACAAGATTGAATCCTTTATTGCTAATATCCAATTAGAAGGGTTAACACTTCACTATCTTTATGAGGGTTCAGAGCCCCTAGGAACAGCTGGAGCAGTATACAATGCTATAGATCATAGGCTGTTATTAAATGAAAATTTCTGGTTAGTCAATTCAGATATTATTACTAACTTTAGTTTACCCAATATTTCTCTTATCAATAATAGGGTAGGCCACCTTATCTTAGTGCCAAATCCAGACCATAATTCCGCTGGTGATTTTGGATTAAGGTCAGATCAAGTACTGAATGAATCTATTGAGATGCATACCTTTAGTGGAATCAGTTTTCTTTCCTGTAGAATGTTTGATGAAACCATTAAAAGGCCTTCATCATTGGTTGATATTTTAAGGGATAACATTAAACATAATCTCATTTCAGGTGAATTATTTTTAGGTGAGTGGCTTGATGTTGGGACTATCGAAAGATTAAATAGAGCTCATAATAAATTTGGCAAAAGCTAATATGAATAAAAAGAAGAAAATGAAGTCTGCAACTTCCCTAGTGCATGCAGGAAGAAATAAATCATATGCTAATGGTGCTGTAAATATACCTCCATATCGATCATCCACAGTGTTATTTGACACTTTAGAGGAATATAAAACTTGGGATCATGAATACAGTAGTTTTAGATATGGAAGATTAGGCTCCCCTAATAGCCTTGCTTTAGAAGAAGCTTACTCAGAACTAACGGGTGCTTATCGCTCAGTAGCAACCAATTCCGGTATGTCAGCAATTAATATTGCTGTCAGTGCTTTTGTAGAACAAGGGAGTCATGCTTTGGTGACTGAGGGTGCTTATGAACCAGCGGCAGAACTCTTCATAAAACATCTAGAGCCTTTTGGAGTAAAGACTAAATTCATATCCCCATCAATAGGCAGGGAAATTTCTGATTTAATTTTACCTGAAACAAAGCTGGTCTATTTAGAGGCCCCGAGTTCCAATACGTTTGAAATACCTGATATTGATATTTTAGTTGAGAGTATCAGAAATAAGAGTCAAGAATTGGGTACAGAAATCATAATTATCTTTGATAATACATGGGCTGGACCTCTTTACTTTAGACCCCTTGAGCATGATATAGACATAGAAATACAGGCTGCAACTAAATATGTGGTAGGACACTCAGATGCCATGCTTGGTCTTGTAGCATGTACTGAAAACACTTATCAATCTGTAAAGAATTCATCTAGAAATCAAGGGATAGCAGCTGAACCAGATGCATGTTACCTTGGCCTTAGGGGACTCAGAACAATGTCTGTTAGGATGCAGAGCCAGTTCAAAAGTGCAAATGAAGTAGCCAATTGGTTAGAAGAACAAGAGATTGTTCAGGAAGTTCTCTACCCACCTTTGAGTTCTTCTTCCTCACATAATAATTGGAAAAAATACTTCACAGGTGGAGGTAGCTTAATGAGCATTGTTTTGGATAAAAAATATACTGATAACCAATTGGCTATTATGTTGGACAATATGGAGCTATTTGCTATGGGTTATAGTTGGGGTGGTTTTGAGTCTTTGATGACACCTTGTAAATTACAAAAAGAAAGAGTCTCAGGTTTAGATCAATTACAAAATAATATTTTGAGACTGCACATAGGGTTAGAAGATGTTAGTGACTTAATTGGCGATCTAGAGTCTGGTTTTAACAGACTTAAGACAATCTAGTTACTCAAATCTTGTTGATAAATTAATTTTAATTTCTTCTCTGAGTTTCTCTAGTGACACATTGCATCCAAGATGTTCGAGATCAATGGCTTGTGTTTCCTTATTTCCACAAATGGTTATCTCATTCCAAGGGTCCATGTTCATCGAAACATTAATTGATGCCCCATGATAGGTGCCTCTTTTATTGATTTTGAGACCAAAGCTAACTAATTTCTTCTCGTCATAATAGATCCCTGGATCAGAATCAATTAGTTTTATATTTGTTTGGTATTTGAGAACACTCTCAAATATAGCCTGATAGAAAGCTTTGATAAATATTCTAGGCTTCAATGATCGTTTTTTTAAATCCATTAATGCATAAATAACCAGTTGGCCTGGGCCATGATAAGTTACTTTTCCACCGCGATCAGTTGTAACCATAGGAATAGAATTTTCTGATAATATCTCATCTTTTTCAGAGCTTATGCCATAAGTAAAAACAGGTTCATGTTCAAGGAACCAGATTTCATCTTGAGTTTGTTGGTTTCTTCCAGAGGTAAATTGTTGCATGTCCATCAAAGTGTTGCTGTAGTTTGTGCAACCTAGATTTTTAAAGAGGATGGGTTGTTTTAATTCTTTCAGTTTTCTGGTTTATTCAAATATAAAAGAACACTGTCATATAGCCAACCCCAAAGACTATCTTCTTTAATATTCTTTTCAGCATATAAGGGCGTCTCAGCTAAAACCTTGTCATTATAAATCATTGATAACTTACCAATAGGCTTGTCTGAATCTAACGGTGCAATTAACGGTTCAAAAATTTCTATTTTGCTTTGAATTTCTTTGAAGGTTCCTTTACTTATAGTTTTTTTAATTTCTTGATGAGCTACTAGACCAACACTATCTTCAACACCTTTCCAGACTTTAGCTTCACCATAAGAGACTGAATTATCTACTAACTTCTTATTCTCAAAAAATCTAAAGCCATAATTCAGTAGTGCATAGGCAGAATTATTTCTATCGTCTGCACTTTTCGCACCAGTAACAACCGCTATAAATCGCATTTTATTTTTCTTAGCTGTTGCAACTAAACAGTAACCAGCTGATTGTGTATAACCAGTTTTCATGCCGTCAATGCTTTCATCTCTTCTTAGTAATTTATTACGGTTATACTGTAAGATTGGTTGTTTTGTTGTGGGATCAACAGCTTGGTCGAAGGAATAAGATCGTTCTGAATACAAATGAAAATATTCAGGAAATTCCTTAATAATTTGTGACGCAAGCAAAGCCATATCCAGTGCTGAAGAATAGTGTTCTTCATCATCTAGACCTGATGCATTAGTGTAGTTACTATTTTTTAGTCCAAGTGCTTCAGCATACATATTCATATATTCTGCAAAAGTATCTTCGCTACCAGCAAGATGTTCAGCTAAAGCAACACTCGCGTCATTACCTGAGACAATGATCATACCTTGAATAAGGTCTTCGATCGTTACATCCATATACGGATTAAGAAACATTGTTGATCCACCAATTGAAGAGGCATTCTTACTGATCTTCACAGGATCATCCAAGGAAACTTGTCCTTCTTTTAAGGCATGAAAAGCTGTATAGGCAGTCATTAGTTTAGTAATACTGGCAGGCTTAACTGGTTTAGTTTCTTCAAGTTTTGCAATAATAGAGCCAGTTTCAGCATCTAATAAAACATAACTAACTACATCAATATTAGGTGCTTTAGGTACAATTACAATGGCATTAACTTTGGGTATAAAGAAATAAAAAAGCACTATAAAAAGAGCACTTATATTGATTATATAATCAGTTTTTTTTAAGTTATCTTCATCCATAATTTCTACGCACCATAACATATATTTTTTAACATAGGTAAGTCATAAAGAAAGACTTACTCAGAGATTATATTAATATCAAGTGATAAGGAAGTAAGTTTAGAAATCACTCTCTCATAACTTTCCAATGTTTTAATTGGACCTATTCTTACTCGATAATAGGTTGTTCTTCCGGACCTTATCTTGGTAATAAAAACAGAATTAACCCCTAGTTTTTCAACCTTTTTCTTTAATTCTCTCGCCCCTTTTTCTTCAGTAAAGGCACCTATTTGCAAGACAATTTTATTCTTATTAAGGAGCACAATCTTTTCAAATAGGTTACTTGAAAAGATACCACGATCATTTTTCTTCATCGCTTGGGCTGCAACTTGTTCTGAGACAGCAGTAATTTTAACAAAGGTTGTACCTTCTGTAAGCATATTGATTTTTTTAGCAGCAGCATACGATAGATCAATAATTCGCTTATCAATAAAAGGACCTCTATCATTCACTTTTACAATTACTGATTTGCCATTACTTAGATTTTGGACATTCAAATAAGTTGGTAGTGGTAATGTTTTATGAGCAGCTGTGTATTTATACATGTTATATCGTTCTCCACAAGCAGTTAACTTCCCATTAAAATCTGATCCATACCAAGAGGCCACTCCTCTTTGTTTGAAGCCTCTACTGGAGGATAAGGTTTTGTAGCGTTTTCCATTAATTTTATATCGTTCTTTACGGTCTCGGTTAATGGTGCAGCCATCATTTAATATCCTGGCAACTTCTTTGGTGCTGAGCGTTGGTCTGGGTTCATTGTTTTGTAGAGCACAACTTGAAATCAAGGAGATCAATATCAGCAATGTTAGATTTTCTTTAATTAAATAAAAGTGCATCAATAGTTACCAAACCTTCGATAGATTCACCCAATTCTAAAACAGCTAGGGCATACATGACATTTCTATTGTAAGTGGTTATCACATAAAAGTTATGTAAACCAATCACTGCCTCTTCATCACTATTTAATCCTTCAAGGTAAATGACTTGTGCTTTCTCAGTTAGTTCTAATGAAGGATTAAGCTGAATACCTGCAGCAGTCAGATCAGCAACAGTGCTTTTTGGCGTAACAGTTTTAGAGGCAAGTTCTTCCATTTGTTTATTATCAATTTGTATTCTATTGATAATATTTTTAGACTCTTCCCAACCATTTTCTTTCAGATAATTACCTATGCTCATCAAGATATCTTCCCAAGACTCAAACAAATTAATTTTACCATCACCATCACCATCAACTGCATAGGCTCTATAACTTGATGCAATAAATTGTGGTGCACCCATTGCTCCCGCATAGGATCCTTTAATTTCTGTGATTGATAGATCTTGCTCTCTACATAAATAGAATAAATTAATTAATTCCTCTCTAAAGAATCTGCTTCTAGGTGGGTAACCAACTGCAAGCGTATATAAGGAATTAATCACTTTATACCGACCTTGTATATTACCAAAAGAAGTTTCAACCCCTAAAATTCCTAGTAATATTTTTGCAGGAACCCCTGTTTCTTTCTCAACTCTATTTATCAGATCTTTATGCTGGTTAGCAAAAACAACGCCTGCGGCTATTCTTTTAGGAGTGAGGAAAATTCCACGATATTCATCCCAAGTTTTGGTTTTTTCAGCGGGTCTAGAAATAGCATCGATTAATTCAGGCATGAACTTTATGTCTTTAAAAATGGCTCTTATATATTGTTCATCAAATCCATGATCATTGATTAATTCATCCATCAGTGAAGATTTGCCTAAACGTATATTTTCATTAGATGTATCAATATTTTTTGGATACACAGGAGTAGCTGAGATACAGATCAATAAGATAAACGATATAGCAATGTTGTGGTTTAAATTCATTTTGATATCAGTCGTTTATGTGTTCTGATTGACATCAGTATACCTAAGCCGATCATTAAAGTTACACTCGATGTTCCCCCTTTGCTTATTAGTGGTAAGGGCACTCCTACAACAGGAAGAATACCAGTGGTCATCCCCATATTGACAAAAACATAAATAAAGAATGTCAGACTGATGCTTGACGCAACTAACCTAGAAAAAAGATCTTGTGAGTTGATAGCTATTAATAAACCTCGCCCAACGATAAATAAATAGACCATGACAATAACTATCACTCCTACTAATCCAAATTCCTCAGCCAGTATAGAGAAAACAAAGTCTGTCGTTCGCTCAGGCAGAAAATCAAGTTGTCCTTGTGTTCCATTCATCCACCCCTTTCCAAATAGACCGCCTGAGCCAATTGCAATTTTTGACTGAATAATATGATAGCCTGCACCTAAGGGATCTTGTTCAGGATCTAGAAAAGTTAATACTCGTTTTTGCTGAAAGGGATGGATATTTTTCCAGATAAAAGGAAGGCTCGCTATAAAGAAGAGCAGACCGGTGAATAAGTACCTTTTTTTTATGCCTGATAAGAACACAATCACTAAGCCAGAGAAAGCAATTAGAATAGAAGTGCCTAGATCTGGTTGTAATAAAATCATAGCGGTTGGTAAAAGAACAATTAGTAAGGAAGTGAAAATAGAAATGTTTGTTGGTGGCAAAGTTCCAGTTGCTATGTAACGAGCTATCATTAAGGGCATTGCTATTTTCATCAATTCAGAAGGCTGAAAGGTGATACCAAGATTCAGCCATCTCGTGGCATTATTTCTTGTTTCTCCAAATATTAAAACCATAATTAAAAGCATTAAGCATAGAAAATAGAGCCAAGGAGCTATTCTTTCATAAGACATTGGGCTTAACTGAGCAGCGATGGTCATGGCCACAATAGAGATAGCGATACTGATACTGTGATCAATAACAAAATCACTATTACCATTTGAGGCACTGAATATGGCAATACCGCTAATTAGAAAGATAATAAAAAAAGCTGAAAGTAGAGGCATATCAATGTGTGCTCTATCGGCAAGTATATTTCCAGTTTTTAATTGAAATTGGTTAGTTTGCATTATTTATTTTGGTACCTTCCAAATATGAAGTGAAAATTTTCTCAGCAACTGGAGCAGCAGCTATTCTTCCTCCGCCGCCATTCTCAACAATAATAGAAACGATGATTTCCGGTTTATCGATGGGAGCAAAGCCGATGAATAGACCATGATCTCTAAGCTCTTCTGGAACTTCATCGTCACTCCTCTTATCAATGCTAAAAACTTGAGAGCTACCTGTTTTTCCTGCAATTGGTGAATTATCTGGGAAAATACCATATGCAGTACCTCTTCTTTCATTAACCACTGCCTTCATGCCTTCATGAATGAGGTCCCAATTTTTATCATCAATACTATTGAAATAATTGATGCTTTCTGATTCTAGCAACTGAATTTCCCCACTGTTAGTGAATTCAATTGCTTTTAATATATGAGGCTTATGGGCTTTACCCTTATTCGCAATAATGGCTGTTGCTAAAGCTAACTGAAGAGGTGTAGCTAGCATATAACCTTGACCTATCCCAGCAATTACAGTTTCACCTTCATACCAACTTTGATTTTCTCTAGAAGTAAAATTATTTCTTTTCCATTCTTTATTTGGCATCACACCATTTTTTTCAGAGCCAATATCAACTTGAGTAGGTGCACCCAAATTGAATTGTTTTAAGAAATGACTCATTTTATCAATCCCCATTTCAGTTGCTATTTCATAAAAGTAAACATCACATGATGCTTGAATAGCTCTCACAACATTTACTGCTCCATGTACTGACCAATCATTGAATGGGCGAGAGTAATTTGGAAGAAAAAACCTACCTTCACATGGCATATAAACATCTGGATCGATAATTCCCATTTCAAGTGCACCCAATGCAATCATAGGTTTAATGATTGAACCAGGCGGGTATTGACCTGCTATAGCCCTATTAAATAATGGTTTATTTTTGTTTTTGCTAAGCGTATTAAATTCTTTTTGGGTCAATCCAATGCTTAATTTATTTGGATCAAAACTTGGGGTACTTAACATCACTAGTATTTCTCCATTTGTAGCATCTAGGATAACCACGGCCCCTTTTTGCTTACCCATGGCCTTAAAAGCAGTTTCTTGGAGTGCACTATCAATCGTTAATATAAGATTATTACCCGGTAGAAATGGATTCTGATCAATACTTTCCATTATTCTACCCCTAACATTAACTAAGAGTTTTTGAGTGCCTGGTTTGCCTCTTAGATAGGGCTCATAATTTCTCTCAATTGATGTTTTCCCAATTTGCTCTTTACCAGTATAAAAACTAGGGTCGAACCTAGAATAATCTCCACTTGATATAGATCCTACATATCCTAGGGCATGTGAGAATATTTCACCTTGGGGGTAATGCCTAGATAATCTGGACTTGATATCAATGCCTTTAAAATTAATCCGATTATTTGCGAACACAGCGACTTCTGTTTCACTTAGACTTCTTCTTAAGACAACGCTTTTAAATTGTAGATTTCTATTGATCCTTTGCTTGATGGTTTCAATATTACTTTTATTAATAAGATTCAAGTCTGCTAGTTGTTCCAGTGATCCACTTATATCAAGAACTTGTTCAGGAATCATTTCCAACTGAAAGATGGGTTGATTACTAGCTAAAACGTTTTTATTTCTATCATAAATTAACCCTCTTGATGCTGGGAGTGATTGCGTCCTTATTGTGTTATTTAAGGACCTTAGTTTATATTGATCAGACTCTATCACCATTAAAAAGAATAGACGCGTAATAATAATTGTTGCCAGAACCAATATAGCTATCGAGCAAAATAGCATTCTAGAAAGAAAGACTTCTTTTTCTGCTTCTTGGGTATTGGGAGATTTAAATGCCATAATTATTGTTATTCTAGGAAAGAGGATTGCATTTTTTCAAGACCCCTCATAAATATTGGCCAAACAACGACGGCAATACCAACATTGATCCAATCATAAATATTGAAAAACATATTGCCACTTACGCCATGAATCCATAGAGCAATAAGCTCACCCAAGGACAATAATATTAAAACAACAATCATAATCTGCCACATTGGATAAACTCTAACCTGAAACCTAAAACGATAAGAAAGATAAGAGAGGACAGCCAGAATTAAAGCATTCTCCCCCATTAGCCCTCCAGTCATAATGTCTAGAATTAATCCAGAAAACCAGACTGAGATTATTCCAATCAATGAAATATTAAATATTGAGAAGAATATTACCGTCATCTTTAACCATGGAAGCCTATATTGTTCTATAACATCAGGCACAGGTATGACCATTAATATAATCGACAACAAAATCATTGACCAAATAAAGAATAAGCTTCTCAGTTGATGGTTCATCAGCGACCCTCTATTGGTTGGATTACCCAAATTTCATTAACAGTTTTCAAATTACCAAAAGGTGTGACATTAATTTCTAGAAATGATTCTCCTGGATTATTAATAACATCTGTTACTGTTCCAACTGGGAAACCTTCAGGGTATCGACCACCTAAACCAGAGGTGATGAGGATATCTCCTTTTTTAATATCTGTGTTAGTTGGTAATGTATTGATTCTGAGTTGATTGTAATTACCCGTACCCACAGCAATACTTCTAAGATTGGTTCTGACAATTTCTACAGGAATAGCGTGTTCACGATCACTGATCAATAACACTTCTGATCCAAAGATTTGATCACGGATTATATGACCCAAGATCCCATTGCTATCAGCCACTGCTGAACCAATGACGACATCATCTCTACTGCCTTTATTGATTATTATTTGATGCTTTTCAGCTATAGGACTGACGGCAACAATATCTGCAAAAATCAAGCTGTTATCTCTGTTCGGCTGTGAACCCAGAAGATCATAGAGTCTTTTATTTTCAGATTCTAGTTTATAGACCTGTTGAATTTTTGATCTAAGCTCAAAATTATCTTTTTTTAAGGATTTATTCTCTTGCAGAAGCTTCTCGCGTTCAGAGAAATTTATATTTAATTTTTGTATAAAATTATTGGGTAGATTGATTAGATACTGTACTGGATAGAATGATGCTGAAAGGTAAACTCTCAAAACAGAGAGATAATTTTTCTGATAATCCTGGTACATCAAAACGCAAGATATAATGACAACAATTATCAGACGATAAGCAGAGAAGTTTTTTTCAAATCTATTGATTCTTTGTTGTGGATGTAACGGCATGTTTTAACTCATCCGTTATTATTGATTCTCTAGGCAATCAATTCAATTCAAAAAAGTCAGTACCCTGTTTATCAAGGATTTCAATAATTTTACCACCACCTCTGGCAACACAGGTTAAAGGATTGTCTGCAAGCAACACAGGTAAACCTGTTTCTTCTGCTAACAGTTTATCTATATTATTAAGCAGTGCTCCACCCCCAGTAAGAACAATACCTCTTTCAGCAATGTCTGACCCTAATTCTGGTGGTGTTTGCTCTAGAGCTGATTTAAGAGAATTGGCTATGGATTGCAGAGGTTCTTGTAGTGATTCAAGTATTTCATTGCTGTTCAGTGTAAAGGTTCGCGGCACGCCTTCTGACAAGTTTCTTCCTTTTACTGAGATTTCACTTACCGAATCACCAGGGTATGCGCTCCCAATTTCATGTTTAATTCTTTCTGCTGTTGCTTCACCAATTAAAATTCCATAATTTCTTCTTATAAAATTGATAATTGACTCATCAAAAGTATCGCCACCGATTTTGACAGAGTTTCCATAAACAATTCCATTGAGAGATAAGACGGCTATTTCAGATGTTCCACCGCCAATGTCAACGACCATGGATCCTCTTGCCTCATGGACTGGAAGGCCTGCTCCGATTGCAGCCGCCATGGGTTCTTCAATTAAAAAAACTTTTCTAGCCCCAGCTCCTTCTGCAGATTCTCTGATAGCTCTTCTTTCAACTTGTGTTGACCCATAAGGGACGCACACTAAAACTCTTGGGTTGGGTCTGAAATATCGAGAACCATGAGCCTTTTTAATAAACGCTTGCAACATGGCTTCAGTGACTATGAAGTCTGCAATGACACCGTCTTTAAGTGGTCTAATGGCTTCAATACTCCCTGGAGTTCTGCCCAGCATAGCTTTAGCATCAGTGCCAACAGCAACAACAGTTTTTGTTGGTTTGCCATTTTCACTTCTCAGTGCAACCACCGAAGGTTCATTTAAAACAACGCCTTTACCACTGGCATATACCAATGTATTTGCGGTCCCCAGATCTATTGAAAGATCATTAGAGAAATAACCTATAATGTTCTTAATCACTGTTTAGTTGTTTCAAAAAAAGTAAGCTAGAAATAATACTCTAACAACGTGTAGGATTTTGAGCAACTGGAAGTTATCATAACTTAATACTTTTTTAATAAATTTAATTAATGGCCATTACTAAATCTGATATCGAGCATCTTTGTGGGTTGTCTAAACTCAATTTAGATGATGATGAAATTCCAATTTATCTTCAACAAATGACAGATATATTGGAAATGATAGAGCAACTTCAATCCGCAGATACTGATGAAATTATACCCATGGCTCATCCTTTGGATATGCATCAGAGGTTACGAGAAGACAAAGTAATTGATACCAATGATCGTGATATTTACCAAAAGAATTCATTAAGCGCAGAAGAAGGATTCTACAAAGTACCCAAAGTGATTGAATAAATACAGAAAGAAATCAAATTGATTCTATGGAAAGATTTACCGTAAAAGCTATTCAAAATATGCTTTCAGATAAGCAAATTAACGCGGCTGAACTATTTGATTTATATAGTTCCAGAATCACTGATTATGATCAATCGTTCAATGCTTTCATTACAAGTGATGTTGAACCCAATGTTGAATACATAACTGATGATAAGAATCAGGAATCACTAAGTGATGCAGCACTTACAGGGATACCTTATGCAGCAAAAGATATTTTTTGTACTCAAGGCATAAGAACCACTTGTGGTTCAAAAATGCTTGAGAATTTTATACCACCTTATGATGCAACAGTGATAAAAAATCTCAAACAACAAGGCGCTGTATTATTGGGGAAAACCAATATGGATGAATTTGCCATGGGTTCTTCAAATGAAACCAGTTATTTTGGTTCAGTTCATAATCCTTGGGATAGAGAGAGGACCCCTGGGGGTTCTTCGGGGGGCTCAGCTGCTGCAGTTGCAGCTGGTCTAGCACCAATTGCGTTAGGCACAGATACAGGAGGCTCAATCCGTCAACCAGCTGCTTTTACAGGGATCACAGGGCTTAAACCAACCTATGGTCGTTGCTCTAGATACGGTATGGTTGCTTTTGCTTCAAGTCTTGACCAAGCAGGAATTCTAGCCCTTTCGGCAGAAGACACTGCTATTTTTTTGGAGTCTATGGCTGGGTTTGACCCTCTAGATTCTACATCTGTCGAAGAATCTGTACCCCAGTACAGTCAATACCTTGAAGAAAATATCAAAGGTAAAATTATTGGATTACCTAAAGAATTTTTTGATGGCAGTCTGGCCAGTCCTTATGAAGCTTTAGTTGCAGAGAGCATTGATAGCTATAAAAAACTTGGCATTGTATTTAAAGAAATTAGTTTGCCCAATATTGGATATTCAGTCCCGACTTATTATGTTGTGGCGCCTGCTGAATGTTCTTCAAATCTTGCCAGATATGACGGAGTACGTTTTGGTTATCATTCGAAAAATATTGAAGATCTTGATGAATTTTACAGAACCAATCGTCAGATTGGGTTTGGTGAAGAAGTTAAAAGAAGAATCATAACAGGAACTTATGTTCTTTCTGCAGGTTATTATGATGCTTATTACCTAAAGGCACAAAAAGTAAGACAATTAATAAATCAGGATTTTGAAAGAGCTTTTGAGTCAGTCGATATTATATTAGGCCCAACGACCCAAACGTCAGCATTTAAGTTGGGTGAAAAAGTAGATGATCCAGTGAGCATGTATATGAATGATATTTATACAATCTCATCAAATCTGGCAGGTTTGCCAGCTATATCTCATCCCATCGGCTTTGTTCAGGGCTTACCGTATGGGCTGCAACTGATTGCTCCTCATTTTAAGGAGCACGATCTACTAAACCTAACTCATCAATATCAAAAAGTAACAGATTGGCATCAAATGATGCCAAAACTATCAATGAGTTCAGAGAGTAATAATTAAATGCATTGGGAGACTGTCATAGGATTAGAAATTCATGTGCAATTAGCTTGTGATAGCAAAATATTTTCAAGTGCATCTACGGTTTATGGTAAAGAGCAAAATACACAAGCCTCATTAATTGATCTGGGTTATCCAGGCGTTTTACCCGTTTTAAATAAAGAAGCAGTCATGATGGCGATTAAGTTTGGCTTAGCAGTTGAGGCTGAAATAGCGGATCTTTCAATTTTTGCCAGAAAAAACTATTTTTACCCAGATTTACCCAAAGGCTATCAAATTAGTCAGTATGAGTTACCTATTGTGTCACATGGACAGTTAGCTATTACGCTAGATGATGGAACAGACAAAAGAATTGGCATTACCCGAGCTCATCTAGAAGAGGACGCTGGTAAATCAATTCATGATAAGTTTTCTGACACTACCGCTATAGACTTAAATAGAGCTGGGACCCCTTTACTCGAGATTGTTTCAGAGCCTGAACTTAGTTCAGCTAAAGAGGCGATTTTGTATATGCAAAAAATACATCAGTTAGTTCGCTATCTTAAAATATCAGATGGAAATATGCAGGAAGGCTCTTTTAGATGTGACGCTAATGTTTCATTAAAACCAAAAGAAAATACTAGGCTTGGAACTAGGGCTGAAATTAAAAACATTAACTCATTTAGATTCGTAGAGAGCGCTATTAATTTTGAAGTTGATCGCCAAAAGGAGATTTTAGAACAGGGCGGCTCTGTGGTTCAAGAAACTCGCTTATATGATTCAGATGCAAAGGAAACTAGATCTATGAGAACAAAAGAGGAGGCTAATGATTATCGTTATTTCCCAGATCCTGATTTGTTACCTGTAAAAATTGACAAAGGAATCATAGAAAAGATAACTGCATCACTTCCAGAGTTGTTTGATAAAAAAGTTGATCGTTATGTCAGCACGCTATCAATTAAACGAGTTGATGCAATAGAAATAGCAAAAAACATAGAACTAGCTGAATACTTTGAAGACGCTCTTAATACTTATAATGGTAATCCTCAGCTATTAGCCAATTGGATGTTAACTGAAGTCATGGCTATTTTGAATAAAGACAAAATTGAAATAGCTAATCTATCAATTACTGCACAATCATTAAGTCAGTTAATACAAAGAATTGATGATGGGACAATTTCATCAACAATTGCTAAAAATATATTTAGTCAACTCATAGAAAGCAAGATGGACGTTGATGAATTAATCAAAGAGCAAGGGCTTGAGCAAATCTCAGACACAACTGAGATAGAGCAAATAGTTATCACTGTGTTAAAAGAACATCAAGAACAAAAAGACCAATATCTAGCAGGCAAAGAACAAGTGCTTGGTTTTTTAATTGGCAAGGTAATGCAAAAGACTCAAGGTAAGGCAAATCCTAAACTTGTTAATGACTTGATGGTTAAAATATTGTCAAATAATTAATTAGATAATATCAGTAGATCAATGTAAATGAACGAATTTAAAAGAAATTCAAAGATTTTCTAAGAACATACTGAACATTTACTATTTTTAGGCACATTAATTTTCTGATAGATATTATTTTTTAAATCAAAGATTGAAATAGTATTTTCTTTACTATTGCTAATACCAACCAGGGTTTTAATACATTCGTTTGCCATCATAGAGCCAATAACACCTGCCACTGGCGACATGATTCCATTGCCTTCACAATCTTCTAGATTTTCATCGCTAGAACTGTATAGACAGTTAAGACAACTATTTTGATCTTTTGCATTATTTAATGTGAGTATATGACCTTCATATCTTATAGCAGCACCTACAATCAGGGGCTTTTTTAGGTCAAAACAAATCTTATTAATCATTAATCTTGATTCTAAATTATCAGTTGCATCTACAACGATATCCATTTGACTGATGAGATTATTCATTTCATCTTCCGAAAGCTTCTTATCAATAGAATTGATGACAGCATCTGAATTGTATTCCATGAGTCTTTGTTGGGTAATTAAGGCTTTATTTTGCCCAAGGTCATCAGCTTTAAATAATATCTGCCTAGGAAGATTAGATTCATCAATCGTATCAAAATCAACAATAGTAATCTGACCAATTCCTGAAGTAGTTAGGTAAAGACTGGCTATTGAACCTAGGCCACCGGCTCCAATCATCAGAATTGAACTCCTAAGCAATGCTTGTTGTGATTGCTCTCCAAAATCCTCTAGCCTAATATGACTGCTGTATCTTAACTGTTTATCCATCATTAGAGTTTTGAGCCCATTGAAACTCTAGGGTGAGAGCTCAAATCATCAAGCGTTCTTATATTGGTAAACCCTGCCTCTTTCATTTGATTTTGACAAAATTCTTTTTGGTCAAAACTATGCTCTGTTATTAGGGTTCCTCCATGATTCAAGAAGAGGTGGCTTTCGTGGATGATATGACGAAGATCTGATTTCCCAGAGTCCACTGAGAAAAGGGCTATTTCTGGTTCATATTGTAGATTTGCCCTTTCTTTTTTTGTCAGTTGAGTTTTATCAACATAGGGTGGGTTGCTAATAATAAAGTCAAATTTTTGTTCCGTTATGTTGTCGAACCAATTAGATTGTTTAAACACAATATTACTTATATTGTGAGAGAGTGCATTTTCATTGGCTAGTTTTAAAGCTTTAGATGATATATCCACTGCTGTGATTTCAAGGTTAGGATGCTCTTTAGCTAGAGCGATTGAGATTATTCCTGATCCTGTGCCCAATTCTAGGAGTTTGTAACTACTCGTTTCTTTCATAAGTGAAAGGCAAGATTCAACTAACTGCTCAGTTTCCGGTCTAGGGATTAATACATTCTCATTGACTTTGAATGATAATGACCAAAATTCTTTAGTGCCGATGATGTAAGCTATGGGCTTGCCTTGATGTCTATGTTTTAGTAAGTTTTTGAAATGTTGATATGTTGCTTCGTCAACTGGAATATTATTTGTATACAAATCCTCTCTTTCTTTATCTAGAGTCTTTGCTAATAAGACTTCTGACTCCAATCTTGGATTTTTGACTATCTTGGATAGAAAATCAGTCGCCTCATTAAGTATCAAGTCACTGGTCAAGCTGTCCATATTCAATATATTAATTTTCTAATTCAGACATTTGTTTTGCTGCATTTTCTTGGGCTAAAGAATCAATTAAGTTATGGAGATCTCCTTCCATAATTTCAGATAAGTTATAGAGTGTTAAGCCTATTCTATGATCCGTTATTCTTCCTTGAGGAAAATTATAGGTTCTTATTCTTTCAGATCTATCCCCACTGCCCACCAGCATCTTTCTTTCCTCTGCCTGTTGATCCGCAATCTTTTTTTGCTCCATATCGTAAATTCTAGCTTTAAGTAATGTGATGGCTTTAGCTTTATTTTTATGTTGTGATCTATTGTCTTGGCATTCAGCAACAACCCCGGTGGGTATGTGTGTTAATCGAACTGCTGAGTCAGTTTTATTGACATGTTGGCCGCCAGCTCCTGATGCCCTATAAGTGTCAATTCTAAGATCATTTGTATTGATTTCAATTTCATTCACTTCGTCAACTTCTGGAATTACAGCCACCGTACAAGCAGAAGTATGAATTCTACCTTGAGATTCTGTCTTTGGAATTCGCTGAACACGGTGAGTACCCGATTCAAATTTAAGTTTAGAGAAGACACTGTCACCGATTACACGGGCTATGATTTCCTTAAATCCACCTTGTCCACTCTCACTTTGGTTTAAAATTTCAATAGACCACTTCTGTTCTTCACAATATCTGGCATACATTCTAAAAATATCTCCGGCAAAAATTGCTGCTTCATCACCGCCGGTGCCTGCTCTAATTTCTAGAAATATATTACTTTGATCTCTTGGATCACTAGAGAGTAATAACGGCGTAATTTGATCTTCTATGCTTGTTAGTTGATTTTCTATAATTTGAATTTCTTCCTTAGCTAATTCTTGAAGGCCATCATCTTGTTCGTCAATTAAACTAATCGCATTATTTTTTTCTTCAACTAAATTTTGATACTGTTCAAATAGTTTTACTACAGGCTCTATTTTGGAAAACTCTTTAGAGAGCTGAATCATCAGTTGATTATTTTTTTGTATAACTTCATCTGATAATTGATTTCCAATAGAATGGTATTGTTCCTGAATAACCTTGAGTTTTTTTATGATTGAATCTTTCATGATGTGTAAAAAAAATTTCTTAAACTATTTTATACTCAAAATAACCTCAAATAGTCGTTATTTATTGCTATTACTAGTTTTTTTATCAACCTTGGCCCTTGTTGGCTGTAACAATATAGACACTTTGGATAAAGCCATCAATTGGGAAGATAACCAGAGTAAAATTATTTCACTTACTGATTATTCTATTGTCGGTTCAGTTTCTTTTAAAAACACAACAGATAGTTTTTTAGGTAACTACACGATTAATCATCAAAACAATGCGGAAATGCTTATTCTTAGAGATTTTTTTGGTAAACAGGTCTTTACTTCCGACAGCACTGACTTAGCTTCATTGTTTATGGAATTGGGCATAGATTTTGATTCGGATGAACTAAAGGCAATTGCGTCACTTAACTTTAATTTATCCTCTTTGTTATTAGCAAAAATTCCTTCTGAAAGAGTTGATGATATGGTTATGGACCAGCGTGGTTTTCCTCTGAAGATAAAGCTTAACAATCATAAAGTAGATTTTGTTTTATACCAAAGCATCAATCAATTAATGATTCCTAAAAAAATAGTTATTACCGGTGCTGACTATCAGGCAACATTTTCAATTAAAAACTTGAAAATCATCTGAATAAAAATTCTCATCAACTTGACACAGTAATCAAGCAACTTCAGAATGACTTGTTTATTACTTTGAGTTTTTATGGGGTGTAGCCAAGCGGTAAGGCAACGGGTTTTGATCCCGTGATGCGCAGGTTCAAATCCTGCCACCCCAGCCATAAATTTTTTAAAAAAAATATCATTAACATGGTTTAATTACATAATGAATAAAGACAAGTTAATTCTTTTTTCTGGACCAGCGTCTACCGGCCTGGGCAATTTGATAGCCCGTTATTTGAATCAGCCTCTTGGTTGGATACAAGTTAATCAATTCAGCGATGGTGAGACCAGTATAGAGATTGCAGAGAATATCAGAGGCAAGCATATATTTCTTATCCAATCGACTTATCAACCTGGTAATGAGCACTTAATGCAGCTTCTCTTAATGGCTGATGCATGTAAACGAGCATCAGCTGAATCAATTTCGGCGGTTGTTCCGTACTTTGGTTATTCTAGGCAGGACAGGAGACCAAGAAACACAAGAGGCCCTGTGTCAGCAAAATTAGTGGCTAATCTCATTGAAACTGCTGGCATTCAAAGATTAATTACTGTTGATCTTCATGCTGATCAGATTGAAGGATTTTTCTCAATCCCCGTGGACAATATTTACTCCTCTCAAATTCTATTAAGTGACATATGGAAAAAAAGATATCAAGATCCGGTTATTGTCTCTCCTGATGTTGGTGGAGTTTTGAGAGCACGAGCTATAGCTAGAAGGCTCGATAGTGCTGGTCTTGCAATTATTGATAAGAGAAGAGAGGCGGCAAATAAATCAGAAGTCATGAACATCATTGGTGATGTCGATGGAAAAACGACTATATTATTTGATGACATGGTGGATACTGCAGGCACACTTTGTAATGCTGCCTCAGCCCTTAAAGAACAAGGAGCTATAAAAACAGTAGCTTATGCAGCACATCCAGTGTTATCTGGTCCAGCGATTGAACGAATTGCAGAGTCTAATTTAGATGAGCTTGTGGTCACAGACACCATACCTTTGAGTGAAGAGGCCAAAGCTATAGGAAAAATTAGACAGTTATCAATTGCAGAGATATTAGGGGAAACCATTCAGCGAATGCTTGATGATCAATCTGTTAGCTCTCTTTACGCTGACTAGCAGATCCAATATAAACCATTTTTAACTAGCTAGATTGCTCAACATCGGTTATTATTTGCCACCATTTTTTATTTAAATTGAGCAAGGTTTATGACTAAGTATAAAATCATTATAGGAATTTTGGTTACACTCTTGAGTGGGTATTCTTACTCAATAGAATCAGCCGAGACAGACTCTAGTAAGCTTTTCGAAAGATTAGGAGCCGTTTATCAAATTAATACAATGACACTCTTTACGGGCGCGTCTGTAGAATATTATGAGAACGGTCAATTGCATTTGAGGAAAGAATATAAGGATGGACAAAAACATGGTCTCTGGGAGGAGTACTTCACCAATGATCAGCTTATGACAAAAGGAACCTTCACAAACGGTGTAATGACTGGACTTTGGGAGAGTTTCTATGAAAATGGTGTTTTATTTGAAAGAGGAAATCTTAACAATGGCTTCAAAGAAGGACTCTTTGAAGAATTCTATGCAAACGGTGAAATTAAGTCAGAGGAATGCTTCGATATGGGTAAAAAAGTTGACCTCATTATTTGTAAAACAAATAAATGACCCTATGCCTATAGAGATGCACCACTACAGTAACTAAAAAAGAACATTACTTTATTGATAAAATATTTTTTTAAACGGACAAATTATGGCTAAAGAAATTGATTTAATTGTAGAACCTAGAGATATATCTGGAACCTCTAACGCAAGACGAATGAGACATGCAGGGATGGTTCCAGCAGTTATTTATGGTGCTGCAAAGGAGACTCTACATCTGGCTATTGATCATAATCAATTATTAAGAAAATTAGCTAATGAGAGCTTTCTTAATAGTATCTTGACCATCAAGATAGGCAATCAAGAAGAATCTGTTCTGATTAAAGATATCCAGGTCCATCCTGCAAAAAAACAAGTCATGCATTTAGACCTACAAAGAGTTAAGTCTGATGTGATTATTCGAGTTAGTATTCCACTTCAATTTATCAATGAAGACCAAGCTGAAGGGGTTAAGCTGGAAGGCGGAACTGTTACTGCATTAATGAATGAAGTAGAAGTTAGTTGTCTCCCTAAAGATTTACCAGAAAAGCTAGAAGTGGATGTTATCAACTTAAAATTAGATGACATGCTTTATCTCGAAGACATTGAGTTACCTGAAGGCGTAGAGCTTCCTCAATTAACTCAAGAGGAGCCAGTAAATGATCCAATAGTTGCCGTGAGATTGTTAAGAATTGCGGAAGAGGAAATTGAACCTGAAGTTGACGAAGAAGGGCTTGAAGAAGGCGAAGAAGGAGTTGAGGGAGCTGAAGGGGAAGAATCAGCAGAGGCTACATCCGAGGGAGATACAGAGGAAAACAAAGAAGAGGGATAGTATAGTATCCTTATGATGCGTCCTCTAAAACTTATTCCCAAAGTCTTAATTGGGTTGGGCAACCCAGGTAAACAATACGTTCAAACCAGACATAACCTAGGTTATCTAGTGCTCGATAAGATGTCTGAGAAGTATCAAACAATAGAATTTAGAAAACATTCTAAAATTTCTGGAAGCATCGCTCAATTAGTCCTACAAGACAAAGATGTCACATTGTTTAAATCTTCAAAATTCATGAATGAGAGTGGCATTTCTATTAACCAATTAATTCAATACTACAAAATAAAAATGGAAGAGGTGTGCATTATTCATGATGATCTGGATCTCAAAGTTGGTGAAGTTAAAATCAAATTTGGAGGCGGGCACGGTGGTCATAATGGATTGAGAAGCATTATTCAACATTGCTCTCCTGATTTTTCCAGAATTAGGATTGGCATTGGTCATCCTAATAAGAAAGAGGTTATAGACTATGTTCTTTCAAGACCTAATAAGGTTGATCAAAAGACTCTAAATTCAGCCATTTTAAATGCAGTAGACGGTATTGAAACAATTATTGATCAAGGCATCGACGAAGCAATGAACCAATTCAATTAATCTAGAAAACTTTATTTGCCATTTTAGTGCCTTCACCCAAAGCTTTTATCTTCAACTTTGCAGTCTCAATAGGTATAGGAGCCATACCACAATTGCTGCAGGCTATTAATTGATCCTTACTAATATGCTTAAGAACTTTGGTTATATTGGAGTTGACTTCCTCAGGCGTTTCTATGTGATCAGCCACAACCGTGATGACTCCAGCCATAATTTCTTTATTTGACAATAAACGCATCAGCTCTGCTGGAACTTTCGAGCCAGCAAACTCTAAAGACACCTGATCAATATTGCTGTTATTAAGTGCAGGGAATAGAGTTTTATATTCATTCCATTGATTTCCTAGGCTGTCTTTCCATCTTAAATTCTCGTCAATTCCATAACCGTAACAAATATGCACAGCCGTTTTACAATCTAAATTTTTTATAGCAATCTCTAATGCCTCTATTCCCCATTCAA
>CAYQEV010000001.1:0-13593 GCA_964416745.1 uncultured Woeseia sp. | reverse complement strand
GTTTTACAATCTAAATTTTTTATAGCAATCTCTAATGCCTCTATTCCCCATTCAACCGATTCATTTGTGAAGGAGTTGAACGCAGGTTCGTCAAATTGAATAATATCTATCCCTGCTTTTGATAACTCATTGGCTTCAGCATTTAATAATTGAGCAAAATGCATCGCCATTTCTTGTTTGGAACTATAAAAATCATTAGCAATTGTATCAGTGATGGTCATGGGTCCTGGTAATGTAAATTTAGTGAGTTGTTTAGTGTGTTCTCTCAATATTTGAGCTTCTTTTAAATGTATAGATTCTTCTCGACTCACCACATCAATAACAGTGGGCACTTCAACAGTATAACGATCGTTTCTAATGCCCATTTTGGTTTTTTTATTCCAATCAATACCCTGAATTCTTTCAAGAAACCCATGCACAAAATGGACACGAAACTGCTCACCCTCTGAAATAATTTCAAGACCAGATTTTTCTTGTTCTTCAATCCAAAGCATTGCCGATTTTTTTTGTTTTTCCCATAACTCATTCCCGGAGACTTTCCATTTTGGCCAAAGGGTTTCAGTTTCAGCTAACCATTCATATTTTGGTAAGCTGCCTGCTGTGGTTGCTTTAAGTTTTTTCGCCATTTTTTTTGTTAACTTGTTAAACTCCAAACACTTTAAAATGACTTTTCTTAAAAACAAAGCAATATAAGCAATTCAGTACAATAATAATTTATAGCAATGGGTATTCGGTGTGGCATAGTTGGTCTTCCTAATGTGGGAAAATCAACCCTATTTAATCTCTTATCAGAGGGCTCTGCAGAAGTCGCTAATTATCCTTTTTGCACTATTGAGCCTAATATTGGCATTGTCACAGTTCCAGATGAAAGATTAACTAAATTAGCTGCCATCGCTAACCCCGAGGAGATCATACCGTCTGTTATTGAGTTTGTGGATATTGCAGGATTAGTTCAAGGTGCTTCAGAAGGTGAGGGCTTGGGGAATAAATTTCTAGCTAATATCAGAGAAACAGACGCTATCATCCATGTTATACGTTGCTTTGAAGACAAGAATATCACCCATGTGTCGGATGTCATTAATCCTTTGGATGACCTTGAAATTATTAATACCGAATTACTATTGGCAGATATTCAAACACTTGATCGCAATCTATTTCGAGCTGAAAAGCAATCCAAGACGGGAGATAAGATTCAATTGGCCAAAAAAGCTTTTTTAGCTGATCTTTTACATCATTTGAATTCTAATCAGCCCGCCAGATCTTTTGAAATCACTGATGATCAAAAACAATGGATGAAAGAACTATGCTTACTCTCAGCAAAGCCAATGTTATTTGTAGCCAATATTGACGAAGCTTCAATTACAGATATTAACCCACATTTAGAACAAATAGAGAAATACGTAAGCCAAACTGAAGACACTGAAATCATTTCACTTTGTATTGCTTTAGAGTCTGAAATAGTAAAATTAGAAGCAAGCGATAAGGAAGAATTTTTAAAAGAACTGAATCTCATCGAGCCCGCAATCAATAAATTAATTAGATCATCTTATAGTTTATTGGATCTGCAAACCTTCTTTACAGCTGGGCCTAAGGAAGTAAGATCTTGGTCCATTAAAAGGCATTCAAAAGCTCCTGAAGCTGCTGGGTCCATTCATACTGATTTTGAAAGGGGATTCATCAAAGCTGAAGTCATTTCTTTCGATGATTATATTAAATATGAGGGGGAAAATGGCTCAAAGTCACAAGGGAAGTTAAGGCTAGAAGGTAAAGAGTATATTGTGAAAGAAGGGGATGTTATTTATTTCAGATTCAATGTTTAGTCTCTACTCAGATCAGCAATAGCATCTATGATTTCTGGATAACTTTCATAAAACTCCTCAGATTCACCTTCAGACCTTGTGTTTGGTGTCTTAATATCGTCTTCCATATCTAGAAGCCCTATGGCCTCAAGGAAACGTGAGATCTTTAAAAATCTTTCAATATCTTTAACATTGAATCGTTCTAGGATCCCCCAGTCTTGTTTTGAACCAGAGGTTGGAAAATATTTTGTTATTCTGGTGAAGATCACATCATTTTCCTGGTCAACAAATATGTATTGACCAAATTTTCCACTGGCATTAAAGATTTGTCCTTCTTCATCATTTTTAGAAAACCACCAGTGAAGCGTATAACCACGATCTAAATCAGTAAATCTTTTGGGAGTAAAATTCCAATAAGGTGTGAATGTTTCGTCGACATAATCTGATGAAATAATCTGATTGTCATTCCATTGTCCATTTCTAGAGAAGAGCAGTCCAAATCTGGAATAATCTCTTGCCGACATATCGACACAGCAATAGGTCAACACATTTTCTGCACTGTCCCTCCAGAGAGTTAACTTATCAGCACCAATAGGTTTTAGCACTCGCTCATTGAGAAGTTCATCTGCTTTTTTACCGGTAGCTTTTAATAAAATGTCACCTAATAACATTGAATTGACATTGTTATATTCAAAGAGTGTATTCGGTTCTTTTTCAACCCCAACATTCTTTGCATAAGCAAGATGATCTTGCTTAAAGAACATCAGTTCATGTTCATGTTCAGGGAATTGGAGCCCAGAGGCCATATTGAGAACATCTCTGATAGTGATCTCAGAGCGTTCATCATTAAAGTATTCTAAATAATCACTTACTTTGTCATCGAGGCTATTAATTTCTCCTCGATCAATTGAAATTCCAATTAGACTCGCATAGAAGCTTTTTGCCATTGACCAAGAAGTGCCAAATGAATTTTGATCAAAACCCTCTGCATAACGCTCCCCAATAAGATAACCATCTTTTATTAAAACCACTGCCTGAGTTGCATCATCAGCAAAGGAGAGATCAAATAAGTGATCGATTTTTTCTTGATTAATGTTAAGTTCTGTAGGGGTTTTTATTGCCCATTCATCCCCTGGGAATACTTTAGATTCTATAGAAGTAGGGCTTATTAGCCCCAAGGAGATTAGTATAATAAAACAATATTTTTTTCTATTTTGCATAATTCTTATATTAATTAAGTATTCGAAATTACCTCTTCTGCTTGACAGAAAGGTTTTTCAGATTGAAAATCCATCATTCAAAGAATATTGGTGATGTAGCTCAGACGGTTAGAGCGTCGCACTCATAACGCGAAGGTCGGTGGTTCAATTCCACCCATCACCACCAGACTTTATTTATCCCATAGGATTGTTGGCTTCTAAGAAGTCGCAACAAACTGTGTCAACACCTTGTTCTTTTGCTGCATTAACCATGTGACTTATCGCCATATCCATTGCGAAATCAGGTACCTGGGTTAATGTTTCACAAGCGCAATCATTAAAAGTAATGCTTTCATCTGCGCTGTTGGCTTTTTCTTTAATTGCTTCTGCGTCCATTTTTTTTCCTTTAAATAAAATTAATTAGCATTGATTGTGTCAAATTTTACACAAAACATGAAGTGACGAGGTAAAAAAAATCAATTAATAATATGCGAGAGCAACCCATCTAATAGTTTGGGTTCAAACCAAGTTGATTTAGGTGGCATTATAAGACCGGCATCGGCCACTGAAATCAAAGCGTCGATAGGAGTTGGATGCAATGAAAAAGCGATAGCCATTTCATTTGAGTTAACTCTTCTTTCAAGTTCTTCAAGACCTCTTGCCCCTCCAACAAAATCAATATTTTTATCAACTCTTTCATCTTTAATACCAAGAATTGGATCGAGTATAAAATCATGAAGAATACTTATATCAAGTGAATCCACCGGACTATTCTTATTGAAATCACTTTTAAGCTCTAGACTGAACCATTGCCCATCAGTGAACATCCCAAATGATTTACCCTCAATTGGCTTAACAGGTTTGTCTGAAACAGTGCATTTGAAATTATCTTCAATCATTGCAATTAGTTCATTAGTTGATTTTCCATTGGTGTGCTTAATTAAGCGATTATAGTCTAGGATCTTCATTTCACTTTTGGGAAAAGCAACCGCTAAAAAGTGATTATAACTTTCACTGCCATCATGGTCAGGATTAGCATTCATTCTTGATTCTCTCACCTTACTGGCAGCTGCAGAGCGATGATGACCATCAGCAATATAAAGTGATTCTAGTTTATTTAGACCAGTAGTTGCTTCATTAATTTCATTAATATCAGTGATTTGCCAAATTTTATGATTAATGTTTTCTCTACTGTTGACGTCATAGATTGGCTGATGCTCAATAGTGTGTTTTTTAATAATTTTATCTAATTGAATGTTATCAAGATAAGTTAACAACACCGGTCCAGTCTGGGCATTCAGTGCTTTCATATTATTAATTCTATCCAATTCTTTTACTGGCGTTGTGTGCTCGTGTTTTTTTATTAAGTTGCCTTCATAAGCATCAATTGAAGCCACGAATGCAATACCAGTTTGTTCATGGTCTGTTGTTGTGATCTTATAAATAAAAAGAGTTTCTCTATCATCTTTGATCAAAATATCTTCATTAATCATTTTATTCAGATTCTCCAACCCCTTTTCATAAACTCGAGGATCATCGGCCTTTATATCTTTTGGTAAATCAATTTCAGGTTTTGAGATATGCAAGAAACTGTAGGGTTTACCGTTAGCTAAGTCTCTTGCTTCCTCTGAATTAAGGACGTCATATGGAGGTGCAATAACATCATCTGAATATTTAGATTCTGGTCTTAATGCTTTAAAGCCCTTTCCAAGAATTTTTTCTTTGTCTTCCATGAAGTTTAAAATTATTATTATGCTAGCGGCATTATATTAAATTATTTTAATGAATATAGGGGGATATTGTGGCTCATTTCAAGTGGAAGATAATTGTTAGTTTTCTAATCATTCTTGGAGCCAATTTTAGAGTTTCTGCGTTAGAAGAAATTCTTATTGATGGCCCTCCAACGATATTGATTACCAATGTCATGATCTATGACGGGACAGGTGCAAAGCCTTTTAAAGGGCAGGTGAGAATTAGGGGAGATAGAATTCTTGATGTCGAACAAGGTGAACAGCCAAAATTGAGTTCAGATAGTCAAGTAATCAATGGTCAAGGCTTAGATTTAGCACCTGGTTTTATTGATACACATAGTCATCATGATATAGGACTAGACACAGAACCAAATGCATCTGCAGTTATTACACAAGGTGTTACGACAATTGTTAGAGGCATGGATGGCTTCTCTGACGGACCAGTAGATGCTGACTATTTTTCAGTCAATCAGTATTTAGAATATTTTGAATCAATCCCGGTTGCTATTAATGTGGCTAGTTTTTCAGCACATAATAGTATTCGTCTAGAAGTTATGGGGGAAGATTTTAAAAGAGAAGCAACAGCAAAAGAGATAATAGCCATGTCTGCTTTAATTGAGCTAGACATGAGGTCAGGCGCATACGGATTAAGCACAGGATTAGAGTATGATCCCGGGATCTTTTCTTCAACACTTGAGGTAATTGAATTGGCTAAAGTTACTGCGAATTATGACGGTAAATACAAAAGTCATATCAGGAGTGAAGATAGGGAATACTGGGAGGCTATAGACGAGACAATTGAAATAGGTCGACAGGCAAAAATTCCGGTCAATATTGATCACTTTAAATTGAATGGAACATTTAACTGGGGGCGGACAGATGAAATTCTATCGGTCTTGAATGCAGCAAGAGAAGAGGGGATTAATGTAACCACTGATGTTTATCCCTATGAGGCATGGTCTAGCAGTATTACCACCTTATATCCAGAAAGAAATTTCAATGATGTACAAGAGACAGAATTTATACTAGAAAATTTATCTTCTGCCAAAGATATAACCTTTGTTTACCATTCTTTGCATCCTGATTATGTACAAAAAACAGTCGCAGATATTGCCAATGAGCTCGGTAAAAGCGAGGTTGAGATGCTCTCTCAACTAAGTGATGAAAGCTATAGACTAAGTTCAGCTTCCTCAGCAGTAGAATATGTGGTCGCTAAAGGAATGATAGATAGTGATGTTCGCCTGCTTCTTAATTGGCCACACAGTAATGTTACCAGTGACGGCGGACTGGAGTGCTCTCACCCCAGAGGATGTGGAACATTCCCTAAAGTCATTTCTAAATATCGTGGTAAGGATGGTCTCGGTTCCCTTGAGAGGATTATTAATAAAATGACACTACTATCAGCGACCAATATAGGCTTAAAAGATAGAGGTGTGATCAAAGAGGGTGCATTTGCCGATCTCGTGATGTTTGATGCAGATAATACCAAGGATAATTCCACGTTCGCAGATTCAACACTAAAATCCGAAGGCATTCATTCAGTCTGGGTGAACGGAACTAGAGTCCTATATAATGGAGAATTCAGTGGCCAACTTCCGGGAAGAATTCTGTTAAAAAATAAGGAGTGAACATTGATTGCTGACCATATTTTAAGTGCCGTGACACACCAAAACAGACCAGATTCTGATCGTGAGCGTGATGTCAATAGGAAGCCGGGTGAGGTTCTAGATTTCTTTAACATAAAAACAACCGACAAAATTGGTGAAATGAATTCAGGACGAGGGTATCTTTCCTCAATCATAGCTCATGCTCTAAAAGATGGAGGAATAGTCTATGCGCATACTTCACCAATGAGTGTAGAGCGTTGGAAGGGAAACCCTATTGAGAAAAGACTTGGTGAGTTTCCACAAGATAATATGATCCCTGTTGTTGGTGAAATGGAGTCTCCTAATTTTCCGGAACAGCTTGATAAGATTTTTAATATCATGACCTATCATGACTCTGTTTGGACCAAAGCAGACAGGGGTGCTATGAATTCAGCTATCTTTGAGTCACTGAATCCAGATGGAGTTTATGGAATTCTCGATCATAATGCCAAGGTTGGACATGGCATAGATAATTGCCATGATATTCATCGGATTGAAAAAGAATTTGTTATAGAAGAGGTGACCTCAGCAGGTTTTATTTTTGATCAAGAATCATCAATACTTGAAAACCCTGAAGATGAGTTAACTGATATGGTGTTTGAAAAGCATATAAGAGACCGAACAAGTCGGTTCATACTTAAGTTTAAAAAACCTTAGTAGTTGTCTTCCTAGCTTTACACCACTCATAACTTAGTCGTTTATAAATGGATTATGTTTGTCTATAAAAGGGTCATCAGTCTCTATGCCTAGTAAGTATCGACCTGTAGGTGTTGTGGCATTATCCCAATGTAACGCCCCATGAGTTGACATAGTTCTTAGATCTCTAAATTGCCTTTGTGTTGGGTTACGACCAGTTTGTGCTGTAACACCCATCATCCCAGAAAGTCGAGTCCCCGATTTTAGACATAACTGGGCTGCCATTGCAGTTTCTCTTCTTATCTTCAACCGATCATCACCCACAATAGATCTTCCAGCTTGCCCTTGTTCATGAAGAAAATTACATAAGTTATCAATTATTAAGTCGCTGGTTCTAAGTTCTTCATAAGACTCGCCTATTTTTTGTTGAACAGCGGCTTGTTCTGAGACTTTCTCTCCAAACATTGAACCAAACCGTGATCTAGTTTGATCTAGATATTCCAGCATAACTCCATGAGTTGCTCCCAGAATGGGACCTGATAGAAGAGTATTAAAATACATTCCCATTTCTACTCGATAAATGTAACTTTCATGTAGCTCTGAACCAGGCGGGTTATTACCGCCCAATTCTAATGCTTTAACGGTCCTATGTTCTGGTACAAAAGTGTCTACAACTTTGATGTCTTTACTCCCAGTGCCCTTTAACCCTTCTGCATGCCAGGTATCAACAATCTCATATTGATCGGGCATGATTAAAGCCATTCTATAGTCCAGCACAGTTCCTGATTTGCTACGGCTATTTTTATATTGTCCTGCAACGATAGAACAATCAGAATGATCTACCCCGCTAGCAAATCTCCAGAGTCCATTAAGAATATATCCCCCTTCAGTCTCTTTCATTTCACCGCCCCCAGCAAAAGCAGTTGCAATAATTGCTTCAGGACATGATGGCCAGAATTCTTCTTGAGCATCTGCGGGAAATCTTCCTAAGTTCCATGAGTGAGACATAACCACTGAAGACATCCATGATGTGGATGCACAGCCTTTACCTAGTTCTCTTGCTACATCAACCTGAGTTCCCCAATCCATCTCAAACCCGCCATAGCGTTTTGGAGTGAACATTTTATGAATTCCAGCCTTCTTAATATCCTCTATAGTTTCATCAGGCATCATCCGCAGATCTTCAGCTTCTTCAGCTCTTTCTCTTAGTTTAGGTATTAGGTCTGCAGCGGCTTTTGTGAGCTCTTCACGAGTCGGAATATAGCTTGGTTTTGAAGTTTTGGTCGCTGACTTCATAAGAATTATGCTAACTCAACAGTGATTTTCCCATTTTCATCCATATCAGAAATCTTTAATTCAACACCTATTGCTTTGCCATAGCCTAAATATCTAGGTCTCCACCATTTATCTAATATTTCTTCTTCAGTTAGATCAAATTGTCCTAGACCTTTGGCAGCATTTAGAACCTTCCTGAAAGGGAAAGTAAAAGTTCTCTTTCCAGGCTCTGCTTGAGGATCAAGGAACATTTGGAAAAAGCATCCTGTTCTTTCAAAATTCATTACTAAAGCCAACTCTTTATCCCCAGTACGCTCTATCATAGCTTTTGTACGCTCTAGCAAGGGTTTCATGGTGTTAAGATCATGTTCAACATAGGCTTCTAGTAAATTATTGTCCTTCGCAAATTGAATCGCATTAAGGTGTGCTTTTAGTAGTGCATCATTTGTATCATGAGGATACGGTATTTGTATTTTCATTGTTTTAACCAGTATCTGCATTGCTTTAGCTAGGTCTTCTTCTCTGCCTTCCATACCTGTAGGTGGAGCTAAATTTGCAGCTGTCATAGCTTCTAATGGAGGCCCACCAGCTGGTTTGTCTTGGTTTTTTGGTTTATTGCTTCCTTGCATCATAGCCATATTATTTCCTCTTTTTATCGCTTATATGTTTAACAGTAGTAAAACAATATATCAGTTACAAATCCTTTTTGATTTATATATCGTATTCTACTGTTAAGGAAATTAGATTAAAATATTAGTCTGTTGTAAATTTATATAGTTTTATAAGGAGAGGATTGTGTATATCAATTTTTGGTACCCAGTAACTTTTAGTGAAGAGCTAAAAGATGAACCCATGAGAGTGCGGATGCTTGGTCAGAATTTTGTGACTTTTAGGGATTCTAAAGGAATTCCACATACTTTAAGTGACACCTGTATTCATAGAGGTGGATCTTTGTCTGGTGGAGTTATAAGAGGTGATTGTATCCAATGCCCTTATCATGGATGGAGATTTGATGGCGACGGCGCATGTAAGCGAATACCTTCTTTAGGTAAGGATGCAAAAATACCAAAAAGGACAAGAATTGACGCGTACCCTACAGAGGAAAAATACGGTATTGTTTTTGCATTTTTAGGTGATTTAGAAGAGGGCAAAAGACCTCCTATTATGCCGATTGCTGAACTTGAAGACGAAGAAAACTGGCGAGCTAATTGGTTAACTTATGAGGCAAAAATTAATTTTGAACGGTCAATTGAAAATGGACTAGACGCTGCTCATAATGAATTTGTTCACCCGACACATGGCCATGAAGGGGAAGATGATGATTACCAGGTTAATGATCTTAAATTTGTTGACAATATGTTTGGCCCAAAAAAATGGGGATTTGGTTTTTGGCATGCGTTTAGATCTCCAGCTTCAAAAAATGAAGGACCGCAGATAAAAGAGGCTAGTGATGAAAGAATGGCAGGTTCTGGCATTGTGGGCCCTAATCAAATGTGGACTTATATTGTTTTTAATGAGAACTCAGAATTTAGACAATATATGTTTGAGTGTCCAATTGAAGAAGACCATGTAAAAATCTTTTTGATTAATATGAGAAAAATGATGCTTGATCCAAATATGGATAAACCAATAGCTGATCGTTGTATGGTGATTGCACAACAGGACATTACTGTTCTTGAGCAATTAGAGCCGGTGTTAACTCCAAGCTCTAATACCAAGGAATTCCTACTACCGTCTGATGAACCTTGTATTAAATACAGAAAACTTCTTTCAGGATGGCAAAAAAAGGGATGGAAAATTAACACCGAAGCTGTCAAGCAAGACACCGGTAAAAAAGCATTTGCCATTCCTTCCCCAGAGCGAAAAAAACAAAAAGGTTGGGTACTTGATAAAATTCCATTGAGTTAAATCTTTATATATTTAAAATGAATCAATAAAAAACATGAACAATCTATCAAAATTACTTACCGTCTTTCTCACCGTTACTCTATTTGTAGGGCCAATGTTCAGTGATCAGCTTAGATCAGAAGAAACAGGCTATACTCCTACCACTTTAATTACAGGTGCAAACCGTGGCATTGGACTAGAATTTACAAAACAATATTTACAGAAAGGTTGGAAAGTTATTGCTACATGCCGTAACCCAGATAGAGCAGATGAATTAAATAATCTAAAACAGAATTACCCAGATCACTTAAGTATTATGCAGTTGGATGTTATTGATCATAATAGAATTGACGAGCTGGCGCTTCAGCTTAGTGATACTCCAATTGATGTACTACTCAATAATGCAGGAATCTCTGGGGGATCCAGCAAACAAATTTTTGGCACAATGGATTACACGGTTTATGAAGACGTATTAGCAGTGAACACAATAGGGCCCATGAAAATGGCAGAGGCTTTTTACCCTCATGTTAGGGATAGCCAGCTGAAAAAAATTATTACGGTGTCTAGTAGTGAAGGATCAATAGATAAGGCTTTAAAACGTGGAGCCCGTTTATTTTTTTACCGATCAAGTAAGACGGCGCTAAATATGTTAATGGTTAATCTTGCTCTTCAGCTTAAGAGCAGAGGCATAGCTGTAGGAATGGTAAATCCAGGGGCTACCGACACTGACTTTATGACTGGCCTTCCTTTTCCTATGAGACCACCCGAAGTTGCTGTCGCTGATATGATTCGTAATATTGAAAATATAACTGTGGATAACACCGCTGCTTATGTCAATTATAACGGTAAGACTATTCCATGGTAGCTTGGCATTAATTAAACTCGGCTATCCCTGCTAATGACCGTTCCACATTAGTTTCTGCTGTAGCAATTATCTCTCCAGTATCGATAACAAATTTTCCAATTTGTCCGTTGAAGAAATTACCAATAACAGCTGTTTCATTATCACTGGAAAGACAAAGTGATGCCCATCCAGGACCTGGTAATATTTTCTCTTTAATAATTTCACCAGAATATGGGTCATGTTGGCAGAGAGCAAAACCCTCTCTAAAGTTAGCTTTAATGGAATAAAAATCACCGTTTGGTGCATAACTTATAGCAATAACAAGATTGCCACTGTCAGGCTCAAAAGTGATTAAATCATCCATTTGTTGATTATTAATAATATCGTATTGAAAGATTCGGTTACCTAATTCAGAAATATAAACGATTTTTGATTCGTCTGGATCAATGGTAGATGAAGTAACCCCTAAAAACCCTGGCATGCCACCGTGTGTTTCTGATTCATAGGATTCCAAAAGTTCTCCAGAGCTTGAGAATTTATAAAGATTGCCATCACCATATCGTTCAGTTTCAGGCATAAAAGGAAGTACAGTCCCAAGTTTACGAGGACCTTCAAGAGCCTTATTGTTGGATATATCCCCCACAAGATGCTCTCCTAAAAAGATATTTCCGTCTCTTGTGAAACAGGCATTGGAATATGAGCGAGAACCAAAATCTACTTCTTCTAATTGGTTGCCATTGGTATCTATTCTTATATTTGAATAATGTTGGCTGTCAAAAGCCCATAAGTTTTGGTGGTTATCAAACTTGAGTCCACCTATCAAATGCGTAGTATTTTTTGGCCATAGTGTTCCCTTTTCATTAAGGTCGGTATCGAATTGTATTATCCTTCCGTCACCCGCATGATCATCATTAGGATTATTGAGCAGAGTAGCTCCCGCAAATATATCGCCTGCAGCGAAAGGTTTTAAATTAGATTCATTTGTCATATTAATCTCCTTGTATTAAGTGACCCCATTTATCTTCTACTAAATCAAATATTTCTGGAGCATGTTCAAGCAGAAGTTCTCTATTTAGCTTCGGATAGGGGGATGGACCATTCTCTTCTGGTAACTGCCGAGTCGCATCAATAAGAATCCTGGATGATCTGCCTCTTATTACTGCACTGGGGTCTAAAAAGAAACCAGCAGTATCCTCAATGATTTTTGCTCCTGGATATGGTTGCCATCTAGCTCCAACCGTTTGAAAAACTTCTTTGGAGTTATGTATATCCACATCTTCATCAACCACAATAACGATTTTTCCTAACGGCAAGAAATTGAATTTCTCTGCAAGCTCTATTCCCTGATTGGGTTTGGTTTTTTCAATACTGAGAAACAGAAATCCAACATGATCTATTGGGATATGAAACCCTCTTAACTCAGGCATAAATTTGGAGAACCCTCTTAGGGAAGCTGCTTCACCTGGAGTGGTAACATAGCCTCTTGTTACCCCAGTGAATTGATTAACAAACATCGGATTAACGCGATGTGTAATTGTTTTGATGTTCATGTAGAACGTTTCTTCATGTGGCTTGCCCATATAACCATACATTTCTCCGAAAGGACCTTCTGGCTCAAAGTCATTGAGTGGAATTTCACCCTCAATAATCATTTCTACATTTGCAGGTACCAGAATGTCACTATTTTCACATTTGACCACTTCAATAGATTCTCCTTTGAATCCTCCAGCTATTTCGAGTTCATCTTGCCCTGTTCTTGCAGTTTTTGAGCTGCTCATAGCAAAAACAATTGGATCGGTACCCAATACAACAACCGCTTGTGCTACATCTGCTTCAGTGTTCATCAAAGATTTCCAACCATCCTGATTCTTCTCTGGACTGATACCAATTTTTCTTGGCCCCTTAATCTGCATTCGATAGGTGCCAACATTCCTACCTTGATCTGGGTGAACTGTGATGAGATTACCAGTATTGATGAATCTTCCATTATCACCGGGATTGGTTTGAATAAATGGGAAATCTAAAATATTAATTTCATCTTCTTTGAGGATGACATCTTTACTAGGCGCATCTGCTTTATCAATTTCAGTGGTCTTAATAGGAGTTATATCTCCTATCTCCATCATCTTACTAAGTGCTTTCTTGTAATTGAGAATGTGTTCTCCTTCTTCAATTTCATCAAGAGACACTCCTACAGCCAAAGCTTCATGACCACCCATGCCATATTGATTAATGATGATTGGTCCATCAATCCATTCGCCAGAAATCTTTATTTTCTCAACTATTACAGATGGAGCACCAAGCCACCCATGTTTATCAAGCAACTTATACATAAAACCTGTCAACTCATAAGCGTCTTGATCAATTTCTTTTATTCTTATAACGTTTCCATGAGTCTCAATAGCTTCCATGTAATCTCTTAGTGAATCGTATGGTCCGGTTCCAATCATGTTATTGCCTTAAATAAAAAACATTTCAAAACATTGTATATTGCTTTAGAAAATAAAAAAGCCCCTTTGCGGGGGCTTTTCTATTATTTACTGAAAAATATTACCA